>NZ_JAWRVK010000007.1:0-167621 GCF_036663575.1 Halalkalibacter flavus | reverse complement strand
AGGGAAACTACACTTGGGGATCATTCTTTTTCATATATTTGATGGTGCCGCAGCGCGGCATGAGGGTCTACCATGAAGATATTCAAAAAGTCATTTGTAATTCTGTTAAATGGGCTGCTCCTAATTTAAATAGCCCGGTTTTAAAGTTAGGTAATGTACAACCGTTAGAGACTAATAAGTAGTCATTGGTTTAGTACATTTGGAAGAGAACCCTTTTATTAAGTTTGGAAGGAACTCGTGCAGTTGCTATTGTGTCTGTACAAAGAACGGGAACCAGGTTCTCTAATTGTCAAGAAGACTGTTGAAAGAAATATCGTTGTCTCTCAACAGTCTCTTTATGTGCATGAAAGGAACGGCACGACATGCTGCTCATTTACTTAAGGAGAAAAAAGCTGAGACTTTTTCGTCGACTGTAATTTATCTCTTGAAAAACTATCGATAGAGTTTTAATCGAAGGGTGGGAAAGTCTAATTTTGAAATCACTTTTAGAGGTTGGAAGGAACAGTAAGATGAGCTTAAATTATAAGGAAAGGAACTCAAATTGGATAAAACTAAAATAGGGAAACTATCGATATACGCAGTCACATGGCCGATTTTTATTGAAATGGGACTGCAAATGCTTATGCGTGTAACTGATGTGTTTATGTTAAGTCATGTTTCAGATGAAGCGGTCGCATCCGTTGGCGTGTCTAACCAAATCATCAAGAGCGCTATAATAATGTTCACTTTCGTTGCGGTGGGTTCTAGTATCGTTATTACTCAATATCTTGGTGCAAAAAGAACAAGTGAAATTGGCAGGATTGTCGGACTAGCGCTGGGCATCAATTTACTATTTGGACTTTTCATCAGTATATTGTCTGTACTTTTTAACAGGCGGCTTTTAAGTGTTTTTAACCTAGAGTCAGAGCTTCTCGAGATGGCTCAAACTTATCTTTATATCACTGGAGGAGCACTTGTTGTGCAAGCTCTTCTCACTGTCACAGTTGCGATCATTCAAGCTCATGGCTTTACACGGCACACAATGCTCGTTGCTATCGGTATGAACATGCTTAATATTATCGGAAATTATTTATTTATTTTCGGATCATTAGGTTTCCCTAAGATTGGTGTAACAGGTGTGGCAATTGCAACTGTTGTCAGCCAGTTAATCGGACTGACTGCTAATTTGATCATACTTCGGAAAGTAGTTGCTGTCCGACTCAAATGGCGAAACTTTGTCCGTTGGCAGCGTGATCATGTCGCAAAAGTATTGCAAGTTGGAGTTCCATCTGCTGCGGTTAGTTTGTCCTACCATGTCAACCAGTTTGTAATCACTGTGTTTATTACTTCCCTAAGCGCTATTACGCTAACGACACACATTTACACGCAAAATATTATATTGATCGTGATGATAATGGGGCTTTCATTGGGGAGGGGAATGCAAATTATCGTTGGTCATTTAGTAGGAGAAAAAAAACAAGAGGAAGCCTATATACAAGTAATGCGTCATCTGTTGAGGTGTATTTTAATTACGTTATTGAGTGTCTCCATCCTTTGTTTGTTCCGTGCACCACTTCTTGAGTTGTTCACAGATTCTTCTCAAATTATCCAGATTGGTTCAATTCTGATTCTATTTAGTTTCTTACTAGAGCCAGGTAGAAATTTCAATGTCATATTGGAACGATCGCTACAGGCTTCCGGAGATGCACGATTTGCGATGTTTTCTTCTATTCTCATCACGTGGTTGTTCAGTTTGCCGCTAACCTATTTATTAGGCATTCATTTGGGATATGGCTTATTTGGAATATGGGCTGCATTTATTATTGATGAATGGATACGGGGATTGGTTCTCTTTTTCAGATGGAGAAGTAAAGATTGGCAGAAAAAAGCGCTCGTTCAAAAAAAAGCCGATTCAATTTCGGTGTGAGCAATTGAATTGAGGCAAGTGAAAACGAGAAAAGCTTGATTAAAACGGTGATGACAAGAGAAATCAATGTAAAAAGGCAGTACATTACTGGCCAATAAGGCAGTTAATTTTCTAATTAGTATGTAAACAGACGAAATGATAGAGGATATGAATTGCACTTGAATAGTCTCACTTTAAAATTAGGGAATGTCGAACCGTTAGAAACAGTGAAAAGTAATTAGTTCACTATTTTGCAAAGCTATTTTAGGGAGGGTTTAAAAATGATTGTATCTGTTGGAAGTGACCATGCAGGATTTCCATTAAAGTCAACTGTAGTGGAGTATCTAAAATCTGAGGGAATTGAAGTCATTGACCATGGGAGCTACACGACTGAACCGGTTGATTTTCCGGACATTGCTCGAACAGTGTGTGATTCTGTAAGAAATGGTCAAGCAAATCGAGGCATTATGGTTTGTGGTACAGGAGTTGGGGCAAGTATTGCAGCAAATAAAATTCCAAGAATAAGAGCGGCTGTATGTCACGATATTCATTCTGCTTATCAATGTGTTGAACATGATGATGTAAACGTGATGTGTATCGGCGCAAAAATTGTAGGAGAGTGGCTTGCTAAAGACTTAATCGAGGCATTCATTAAGGCAGAATTTAGTACGGAAGAACACTTTAGGCGCAGGGTAAAAAAGTTGGATTTATTAGAAAGAGATTCAGCTAAAGAAATTCAAAGGTAAATGATCTAATTCTTTGGAACTTTAAAAAATAAAAATCGAGATAGTTAATAGTATACAATGAATTTTGAACTACCTATTATAAAATGATTTCGTTTCCATTTAAATATAAATACCATGGAGTGAGTAGTCTGGCATGTTTAAGTAGATTCTAAACGATCTTCTTTAGAATTATGATGCCTTTATCCTTACCGATTATGGTATTTATCGCAGTAATGAACTTTATCGGGCCATGGATGGACTTTATTTTAGCAAAACTAGTACTCAGATCGGATGCTAATAAAACACTTGCTGTTGGTCTTTTTGAAATGGTGACAGGACTTGGTAACACTGAATTTACGACTTTTGAAGCGGGAGCAGTACTCGTTGCCGTTCCAATTACAATTATATTTATGGTCCTTCAAAAACCGTTAACAGAAGGATTAAGAGCAGGAGCGAATAAAGGTTAAATATTCTGTTTCTTAAGGCGAAATGATAAATGGCGATCTTGACCTTTGGGTGGAGGATCGCCATTACTCTTTCGCAACATGATCAGATAACAGAAAAAGCGTGTGAAGTTGGCGTTAGCTGTTTTAATGTTTTTTACCTTGGTGATATTGAGGAAATAGAATAAAAAATAGTACCGTAAAAATACCCACTTACACAACTGTAATTTTACAAAAATAATATAGAAAAATATCCTACAAATTGGTTGATAATGATATGTTCATTAGTATAAAAATAATCTGCACAAATCAAATCTATGAATATGATGGGGGTTGTCCTAAATGGTCTGTTTTCGACCTTTTGGACAACCCCTTTTCTAATTAGTCTTTATATGATTTAAAAGACAATAATATAAGACACCTTATTCTTAATGAAGATAGTTCTTCATTAACGCTGTTTGTTTCATAATTAAGCAAAATAGTTTAGTCCAATTATTTACACTATGAATCAATATGAACGCTTTATTTAGTTTATTGATACTAACAATTATGGGGATTGAATGATGAAAAAGTCGATAGTTTTTTTTATGATTATTATGTTAACCATTTTAATTGGTGCTTTATTTCAAGCATTTGATTCCGAAGAGCCAACAGTAGTTGTTGTTTTGAAGGATTTAGATACACAATATTTTGAAATTGTTAAAGCTGGAGCTGAAAAAGGTCTTCGTGATTTTGGCATGAATGGGAAAGTTGTCGCACCTAATAATGAATCTGAAGAAGATGTACAGGAGAATTTGTTAAAAACGATTCTTTATGATAATCCAGATGTATTAATTGTCTCTCCCGTTACAGCGGATATTATCCCTATACTTCGCAAGTTTGTTAAAAGAGATATTCCTGTATTGTTGTTAGATACCTATTATCCTTGGGTATATATAACCTCTTATATTGGTACGAATAATATTGAATTAGGAAGAAGAGGTGGGATGTTATTAGCTTCGAGTCTTCAGCCAGGGGATAAAGTGGCTCTGCTTGCTGGTGAAATGAGTCATCCCATTTCAAGGGATCGGATAAAAGGAGCTAATATGAGTTTAGCAGCTGCTGGAATCGAGATCGTTGAAATAGTCGATTTACCAAATGAAACAGCACTTGTTAAAGAAGCGATGGAAACAGCTTTACAGGAACATCCGGATATAAAAGGTGTATACACGGTAACGGACATTATGGCACTAACTGTTTTTCATGTTATTGAAGAGTATGGGTTGACTTTACCTATTGTCGGAGCAGATGGGATTAACGAAATGATTGAGTTGGTCGAAGAAGGGACATTGCCTGGAACAGTAGCACAGAACCCATATGATATGGGATATTTTAGTATTGAAGCTGCAATGAAAGTGATCAATGGAGAAAAAGTTGATCGAACTATAGATAGTGGTGTAGATATTATTATTAAAGGTAATGCAAAGGAAAGACTAGATTTTCAGAAAAGATTGTTAAGATGAAATAAATTAATTCAAAAAATATAGCTGAAAGTTTTACCAATATTATAATGCCGATCATGGATGGTGTGACTCTCATGAGGAAAGCGGTAAATCTCTATCCAAAATTAAAAGTTATTTTAAAAAGCAGCTTCAACGAATTTGAATATATTAAAGAGGGAATAAAGTACGGAGCAATTAATTATGGAACGCGCAATCAGTTATAGACATCGGTATTTTACCGAAGAATTAACGATTCAAAAGGCTGCTGATCATATTCATATAAGTAGAAATTACTTTAGTATCTTGTTTAAGCAGTATAGCGATCAAAAATTTATTAATTTATTAATTATGTCATTAACCTTCGAATTAATAAAGCAAGTGAGCTGTTAATAACACTACATTAAAGGTATACGAAGTAGCAGTTAAAGCATCAAAAGTAGAGGTGGCAGTTATGGATGTCAAACAACCAAAATTATTTCTTTCTTTGTTTATTGGATTATTCCTTATAGCAGGTTGTGGCCACCAAACCATTATTGGAAACAGTAATCCCGCATTAGATGCTAAACCTGAAAAAGAAGAGATTATTTTTTGGCATACGTATAATGAAAAAGAGACTTATATTTTTGAAAACATCATAATTCCTTTATTTGAGCAAGAATATCCAATGATTGAGGTGAAGTCAGTTAGACAAAATTACAATCATACATTACGGTCAGAAATTATTTCTAGAGCGTCTACAAATAGACCGCCGGATGTTATTAGACTGAATATTGTTTGGACTCCAGAAATGTCACGCCTTGGTCTTTTATATCCTCTGGATAATTTTAAAGATTTTGCTGAATGGAAAGGTCTTTTTGATGAGAGTCTAATGCAGTCTAACTATTATAATGGGAAATATTATGGTATTCCTTTAAATGTTTTTACCAAATCTTCTATCTACAACAAGGGTTTACTCGAAGAGACAGGTGAGGATATCTTTCCTGATACGATGGATGAATTAATAAATCTAATTGAAAAAAATGAGTATGTTATTGGAATCGATACTTTTTCAATCTGGGCAACGTTACAATATTTTTATGGATTTGGTGGAAATTTAACGGATCCAACATATACAAAAGCTACTGGGTATTTGGACAGTGAAAAGAGTATTGCTGCTGTTAATAAACTTTTATCACTTTATCAAAGCGGGAACTTAGTAACTTCTGATGGATTATGGCGAGGCATCTTAGAAGGTAATTTTTTTATGATAGATGAAGGACCTTGGTTTTATAGTAGTTATTCTGAAACGGAGATTCAATCGATGAATCAGGAAACTGTGGCGGCACCATTTCCAAATAGTAATGGTAAACGAGCTATTCTCGGTGGAGAAAATATTGTTATTTCTAAAGCCACAAATCATGAGGAAGCCGCATGGACATTTGTAAAATGGATGACCAATAAAGAATCACAAACGCTACTGGCACAAACTGGATTAATACCAACAAATCAATCTGTGGAACTTTCAAATGTGTATGACCAATTTCCGTATTATCAACCGTATTTAGATAGTATTGATGATGCCCTTTTACCACCTTTTGTTCCTCAATGGTGGGAGGTTGATGAAATCTATAGGAAGTATTTAGAACTTATTTTTGATGAAAAGATTACTGTAGAGGAAGGGTTAGCAAAAGCTGCTGAGGAAATAGATGAAGTTTTTGCAAGTAAGGAAAGACAATGAATCTTTTAAAGCGAGAGTTAAAAGTGGCTTCGGCTGCTTTTTTTGGTTAAAACAGTCAATGTTGTTTACGTCGAATCAAACATATTATACATAAATAGGTGTTTTATTTCTCTATTCTTCATGAAAATAAGACACGATATAGAGTGATAGTTATTTTTTTGATACTTAAACAAAATAAAAAACACTTTATTTATAATGAGTGCGGTTTCTTGGAAGCGATTTCTATTAGATAATAATAAAAACAAATAGCTATTTGTATTTTAAAAAGTACGTAGGTTATTAAACAAATCGTATACTTGGTTTTATTTATAACAATCTATATTGTTTTGAATTAAAGAAGCTAATGGAGTTGATATTTCTTGTTTAAAGAAGTGATTTACCACAGACCAAAAAATAATTATGCTTATGCCTATGATAGCGAAACCGTTCACATTCGCCTGAAAGCCAAAAAAGGTGACTTAATCAATGCCTATTTAATTTATGGTGACCCATATCAGTGGACGGATGAAGGCTGGGTGAACTTTACAAAACCGATGACTTTAGAAGGAACAGATGATTATTTGATTATTGGTTTGTTAAAGTTAAACCAGAACACCGGCGTTTACGATATGGATTCGAAATTTACTCTCAAGATGAAAGAATAGTCTACGGAGAGAGAGGGTTTAAAGAAAATGCCCCTAGTGATACCAGCTTTTATTTTTGCTTCCCATTCTTAAATGAAATAGATATATTTAAAGCTCCAGATTGGGTAAAGGAAACCATCTGGTATCAAATCTTTCCCGGAAAGATTTGCAAATGGTAATCCAAATTTAAATCCTAAAGGAACGTTGCATTGGGGGAGTGCCGAGCCAAAGACTGATAGTTACTTTGGCGGCGACTTTGAAGGAATCATCAATAACATTGAATATTTAAAAGATTTAGGAATCAATGGAATTTATTTTACACCGATTTTCAAAGCAAATTCGAATCATAAATACGATACGATCGATTATTTTGAGATTGACCCTCAATTTGGGGACAAAGAAACTTTTAAGAGGTTAGTAGAAGTTTGCCACCAAAACGGGATACGTGTAATGCTTGATGCCGTTTTTAATCATAGCGGTTTTTATTTTGATGAGTTCCAAGATGTGTTGAAAAATCAAGAACAATCAAAATATAAAGATTGGTTTCATTTAAGAGAATTTCCGGTGAAGCCTTTACCGGAACCAAATTATGATACCTTTGCGTTTACTCATGCCATGCCGAAATTAAATACGGAACATCCAGATGTAAAAGAATATTTGCTTCAGGTTGGCCGTTATTGGATTGAAGAATTTGATATTGATGGATGGCGTCTAGATGTTGCAAATGAAGTAGATCATCAATTTTGGAGAGAATTTCGACAAGTAGTTAAGTCTATTAAGCCAGTTGCATATATACTCGGGGAAATTTGGCATGATTCGATGCCTTGGTTACAAGGAGACCAATTCGATGCAGTCATGAATTACCCTTTTACACAAGCTACTTTAGATTTCTTTGCAAAAGATGAAATAAATTCTCAAGAATTTGGTCATCAATTAACAAAGGTTCTGAACTCTTATCCAAAAAATGTCAATGAGGTAGCCTTTAATTTACTAGGGAGTCATGATACACCAAGGATTCTAACAACTTGTAAGGACAATAAGGATAAGTTAAAACTGCTCTTTCTATTCCAACTCACTTTTATTGGTTCTCCGTGCATCTACTATGGAGATGAAATTGGGATAAATGGTGAAAATGATCCAGGCTGCCGTAAGTGTATGGTTTGGAACAAAGAGGAACAGGATTTAGGATTACTTGAGTTTGTAAGAAAAGTTATCTCATTAAGAAAAGAGCATGCAGTTTTAGGTAATATTGGGAGTTCTCATTACTTGAAACAAATGTTGAAACAAATCATGTAATTTATTCTAAGAAATTTGATGATGAAATTATTTTGATAGCTATAAATAATTCAAGAAAAGACATTGAGATCAATCTGCCATATGATTTTACAGATAAAAAAGCAATAGATTTATGGAATAAAAAATCAGTAAGAAGTTCAAAAGTAGAATTAGATCCATTTGGTTTTTCACTTATTCAAATATAGGAAAAAAGATTAACAACAAGAATAATTGATAGGTTGGAGTGTTTGTTAATGATTTCAAAAAAAATAATGGTTACCTTGAATACTGGATTACAAGCTAGACCTGCATATCAACTTGTTAATCTTTCATAAAAATTTATGTCGGATGTCTATATAACCATAGATAATCGCAAAGTAAATGGTAAAAGTATTATGGGGGTAGTGTTTTTAGGTCTTGCTCCTAATACAGAAATTACGTTGACAGTTAACGTTTCTGATGAGAAAGAGCTTTTAGAAGAATTAACTAGATTTTTTAATGGTGAAAACTTACTGTTTAAAACTATATTATATTAGTAAGGTGTGAAAAGAATGGAAAAAGCATGGTGGAAAGAAAGCGTTGTTTATCAAATTTATCCACGAAGTTTTATGGATTCTAATGGGGATGGAGTCGGGGATATTCAAGGAATTATTTCAAAGCTTGATTATTTAAGAAATCTTGGGATCGATGTGATCTGGCTTTCGCCGGTTTACCAATCGCCCAACGATGATAATGGGTATGATATTAGTGATTATCAAAACATTATGCACGAGTTTGGGACAATGGAAGATTTTGACGAACTACTCCAAAGTGCACATGATCGTGGGATTAAAATTGTAATGGATCTTGTTGTAAATCATTCATCTGATGAGCATGCATGGTTTGTCGAGTCAAGGGAATCCAAAGATAACCCGTATCGTGATTACTATATTTGGAAGTCTGGAGAAGACGGTAAGCCTCCTACGAACTGGGGATCTGTATTCGGTGGATCAGCTTGGCAATTTGATGAGGCGACTGGTGAGTATTACTTACACATCTTTAGTAAAAAGCAGCCTGATTTAAACTGGGAAAACGAGAAGCTACGTCAAGAAATTTATAAGATGATGGGATGGTGGCTTGAAAAAGGAATTGACGGCTTTCGTATGGATGTTATTAATTTTATTTCGAAAGATCCGAGCTATCCTGATGGCGAAGTCCATGGTGACAACAAATATGGTGACGGAACACCGTATTTTATGAATGGACCACGTATTCATGAATTTCTACAAGAAATGAACAAAGAAGTGTTGTCAAAGTATGATGTCCTAACTGTTGGGGAAATGCCAGGTGTAGATGCCGAACAAGGAAAGCTATACACTGGAAAAGATCGAAATGAATTAAACATGGTGTTTCAATTTGAACACGTTGATGTAGGGAATGGACCAGGTGGAAAGTGGACACCGCAGCCTTGGAAATTAACAGAGTTAAAAGGAATTTTAGCAAAATGGCAGTACGGCTTAGCGGATGATGGTTGGAATAGTTTATACTGGAACAATCATGATCAACCACGTGTCGTATCTCGCTTTGGCAATGATAAGGAGTATTATGATCAGTCGGCAAAAATGCTGGCAACGTGTCTTCATATGATGAAGGGAACACCGTACATTTACCAAGGAGAAGAGATTGGTATGACCAATGTTGCCTTCGATTCGATTGACGATTATCGTGATTTAGAAATTCTAAATATGTACAATGAAACTGTGAATGAACAAGGAAAAGACCCGAATAAAGTCATGCAAGCTATTTATGAGCGTGGTCGTGATAATGCAAGAACACCGGTGCAGTGGAATGACAAAGAAAATGCTGGTTTCACAACAGGAACACCATGGATCAAAGTGAACCCAAATTATAAAGAAATTAATGCGGAAAAAGTACTGCAAGATTCAAACTCCATCTTTCATTATTATAAAAAACTAATTCAACTTAGAAAAGATAACGAAATTGTTGTATATGGAAAATTTGATTTAATTTATGAGGATTCTGAAGAAATTTTTGCCTATACAAGAACACTCGAAGAAGAACAATGGTTAGTGATTTGTAGCTTTTCAAGTGAGGAAGTAAAGTTTGAGCTTCCTGAACATATTAACTATGAATTAACGGAACTTGTGGTTGGCAACTATGAGGGGGGACCAGAAGATATTGATGCCTTTGAATTAAAACCTTACCAAGCGCTTGTGTATAAGCTTAACTAAGGTATAAAACCTTTTTTAAAACGTGTTTGGGTAAAAACG
The DNA here is from genome assembly GCF_036663575.1 of Halalkalibacter flavus. Taxonomy (NCBI): domain Bacteria; kingdom Bacillati; phylum Bacillota; class Bacilli; order Caryophanales; family Bacillaceae; genus Halalkalibacter; species Halalkalibacter flavus. The sequence continues at coordinate 157,202 of NZ_JAWRVK010000007.1, read as the reverse complement.
ATTAATTTTCGCGGGAATCATGTAAAAGTGATTCTCGCTTTATATTATTTTGATCATCTACTGTAAGAAATACATAAAAGGCACGTTTTTCTCAGTTTTTTGAGAGGCGTGTTTTTTGTGTTTGGAAATGGCTCTTTTCGCAAGGAGTGTTGCTATAGCTATTTGTGGAATGGAGCGGAAGACACTTGACTCCTGTCTGAAATAGCGGGAAAGACAGGACCCCACAGACGGAACGTCGAGGAGGCTTGGCAACACGCCTCGGAAAGCAAGTGCCTGTAGCACAATGTAACGGACTCGTTAAAGGCAAAATGATTGCAACAAAGTATACGAATACAGCCTTGGAAATAGAGAAGGGAGTTTCGGTTACAATTTGATCGCATTTTTTTCGGTTCGTTTTTTAAGTTTTTCTTTCTAATACAAAATGTGTGGGTATAGACGACTCAAGTGAAACTCCAGAGTTTTGTAGCTTAATAGAAGAAAAATGAAAATGTTGTAGTAAACAGCTATGAAACCATTTAAGGAAGATCACCTTTGCTAGAAGCTGGCGGTATATGCAAAGCTCTGCAGGTGTTTTTTTAAAAGTAAATAGACACAGTGGCTTATGTTTCTGATGAGAATAATATAAACCACCATAAAAAGATAGTTAGTAAATATAGGAAATTAAATTGTAATAAAAGACACATCAATTGTACGGTAAGCGGTTTCATTGGATGCGGTTTCTCGTAGATAATAAACATGTACTTAAAAATAAGGGGGGATAAAAAGTATTAAGGAAAAAAACAAAAGGAGGAGATTATATGAAAAAACCTTTATTAATAACGTTTGTTTTTCTAATGGTATTTTCTTTAGGAAGTTTTTTATTTAATCAATCTGGGACAGCTGAGCAGTCAGAAGTCAACCATCTAGGATCGAATGATATTCCTGAAAATACGCTCAGAATCCACTATCAAAGAGAGGATAATAACTTTACTGACCTTGGTCTTTGGTTATGGCATGATGTAGCTGTACCTACTGAAAATTGGCCATCAGGTGGTAGATCATTTAAGGAAGACCAAATGACTGACTATGGCGCATACCTGGATATCGAATTGATCGAGGATGCTAAAAAACTAGGATTCCTTGTGTTAAATACGGTTACTGGAGACAGAGATGGAGACGACAAAGTACTTGAGCTCTCCTCTTCAGACATTGATGAAGTATGGATTAAAGAAGATGATGACACGATTTATACTTCTTCAGATGGAGAAGTGTTGACAAGAATTGTTTCTGGAGAAGTGGTATCAGACACTAAAATTCAACTTGTTTTTACTAATATTGGAGGATTAACAGAAGTAGATTTGGCAGATACCATTGAGATCTCTGATAAAGATGGTAATGAAGTAGAATTTACAAGTCTAACAATTAAAGATGATAAGAGGATTGAGATTAAGGGGGATTTTGACTTAACTCAGACACCTTTTACTGTAACTTACAAAGAGCAAACCATTAATACGGTACTAGGATGGAAATTGATTGATGAATTATACGCTTACGATGGTGATTTAGGTGCAAGGTTACATGAAGATGGAACAGCGACGTTGAAATTATGGTCACCTATGGCCGATAATGTATCTGTCATTTTGTACGATAAGGATAATCAGTTTAATGTTGTGAAAGATGATATTGAGATGACAAAAGGTGATCGTGGGGTTTGGGAAGTAACACTTACTAAAGATAATACAGGGGTGGAGAATGTAGCAGGTTATTTCTACCATTATGAAATTGATCATAATGGAGATAAAAAAATAGCGCTAGACCCCTATGCTAAATCTATGGCAACGTGGGATAACTTAGGAGAGTATTCGATTGGGAAAGCAGCGATAATTGATCCTTCAACGGTTGGACCTGAGCTAGAATTTGCTGAAATTGAAGGGTTTGAAAAGAGAGAAGATGCGATTATTTACGAAGTACATGTAAGAGACTTCACATCTGATCCTAGCATTGAAGATGAGCTTAGTGCACAATTTGGAACATTTGCTGCTTTCGTTGATAAACTAGATTACATTGAAGATTTAGGTGTTACTCACGTTCAGCTTTTACCAGTAATGAGTTATTTCTGGGGAAGTGAATGGAAAAGTGATGAAAGAATGTTAGATTATGCTTCTACTGGAGTGAATTATAACTGGGGCTATGATCCACATAGTTATTTTTCTCCTACAGGTATGTATTCAGAAAATCCAGATGATCCAGAGTTAAGAATTAAAGAGTTAAAGAAGTTAATCGATGAAATTCATAGCCGTGGTATGGGGGTTATCCTTGATGTAGTTTACAATCATACAGCAAGAGTTGAGATTTTTGAAGATCTTGTCCCGAATTATTATCATTTTATGGATGCTGACGGTACTCCGCGAACAAGTTTTGGTGGTGGACGTTTAGGGACGACTCACGAAATGGCAAGAAGAATTCTTGTTGATTCTATTACTTACTGGGTTGACGAGTTTAAGGTTGATGGGTTCCGCTTTGATATGATGGGAGACCATGATGCAGAAAGTATTCAAATTGCCTATGACAAAGCGAAAGAACTGAATCCGAATATTGTTATGATCGGAGAAGGCTGGAGAACTTTTGTAGGAGATGAAGGCGAAGATGTTATGCCAGCAGATCAAGACTGGATGCAGCATACAGAAAGTGTCGGGGTTTTCTCTGACGAATTTAGGAACGAACTGAAGTCTGGCTTTGGAAGTGAAGGAGAACCAAGATTCATTACTGGTGGAGCAAGGAATATCGAGCAAATCTTTGACAACATAAAGGCTCAGCCACATAACTTTGTTGCAAGTGATCCAGGTGACGTTGTTCCATATATCGAAGCTCATGATAACCTAACGCTCCATGATGTCATTGCTCAATCTATTAAGAAGGACCCAGAATTTCATCAAGAAGAAATCCACAAACGAATCAGACTTGGAAATGCAATGGTTTTAACAGCTCAAGGAAAGGCCTTTATTCATGCAGGCCAAGAGTTTGGACGTACGAAGCAATTTAGAGCTGAAACTTCTGAGCCGCCATATAAATCTACTTATATGGAAGATGAGGATGGTAATCCATTTACGTATCCATACTTTATCCACGATTCTTATGACTCATCAGACGCAATTAATATGTTTAATTGGGATCAAGCTACGAATGAAGAATTGTATCCTATTAACAACCTTACAAGGGAGTATACAACAGGTCTAATTGCTTTAAGAAGATCAACAGATGCCTTTAGATTAGGAACAACAGAATTAGTTGATTCCAATGTAACTCTAGTAGACGCTCCAGAAATAAAGGAACAAGATTTAGTTATAGGGTATCGAAATGAAGCAACAGATGGAACAGCTTACTATGTGTTTGTTAATGCTGATTCGAAAGAAAGGTCATTAACAATTGGTAAAAATTTAATTCAAGGTACCGTATTAGTAGATAGTGATGAAGCCGGTGTAGAAGAAGTATCAGAAAGGTCTGGTTTTAAACTTACAGGCCGTAGTATAACGCTTGATCCTTTGACAACTGTGGTAATAAAAATGGATAATGATAAAGGTAACAATGGCAAAGGGCCCCAAAATAAAAAAAGAAATAATGTGAAAGAGAAATAAAGTTTTGATAATAAAAAATAGAATAAGTTTATAATAGAAAAGGTTTTAATCTCTAATTAGAGATTAAAACCTTTTCAGGCTGTTGAGAAGACTTTCTCAACTTCTACAGTGTCTTATATTATTTAATATAAGACACTATTTTATTTATATGAAAGTTTACAGTTAATCGATTGTAATTAAAGACACCACTATCGTAATGAAAACGGCTTCATGATAGTTATATCGTATATATAATGAAAGTGTGCAAAAAAAATCAGCATTTTTGTTAAATTCTGAAAGAAATATATTAGAAGGATAAATACCTCACCTTGCTTGATTCCTGTGTGAAAGTTATGATGGTACCAAGAAATTGAGAAAATAAGGGACTATATGATGATAAACAATAAAAACATGACTAAAAATCGATTCGCTACAAAGGTTGTTTTAGTGATATTAATAGTGACTTTAATCCCCACCTTGTTTAATAGCATTTTCTTTTATCTATCTTCATCAAACATCATTAAAGAAAATGTAAGAGAGTCTTCAATTCAGACCACTCGTCAAGCGGCAGATTCCTTGTCTAATGTTCTGACAGCTGGAAGTGACATATCGAATCTCATCTATAGTAATAAGAGTCTACAGGAAATTGTTAAAGCAGATCTAGATCCTGAACTTTCAGAACATGAACGTCACCAAAATAATAATATGATGAATTCATTCTTAAACGCACATATACAATCAAATTCTCATGTACAGATGATTTATATTCTGAGGGAAGAGGGCACAAGTTGGGTAAGTAGGTTTTTCCACTGGGAAAAGTTCTATCAAACTAACTTAAGCCAGTTGGACTGGGCGATTGCATCGAGGAATTTAGATGGTGAATTGTATTGGGAAGGCCTTCAGTTTGAGTGGTTTAGTGGTTTAGAAGAGAGCACTGAATTGGTTTTGCCGATAAGTCGCGTAATGAAGGATTTTGATACTTTAAATAATATTGCCTATATTCAAGTGTTTCTTGATGGAGAGACAGTACTTGATACGATTAACGAGATTAAGTTAGGAAGAACTGGGCGTTTCTTTGTTGTTGATCAACAAGGCAACATTATGATTGATTCAAATATTGATAAGATCAATGAAACAATCTCGAATGAGCAGTTATATGATCGAGTTATCTATGGAGAAGAAATAGAATTTGAGTATGTAGAAGGTGGACTTAATTACTATGGAGTAAAACAACCGCTCGCAAACGGCTGGACGATCGTAGGAGTCGTTCCAATTAAAGAAATTACAGGTCAATTACTTACGATTCAAACGATTGTAATTTTATCTTCTATTACGTTTGGCATAGCAGCTATTTTGATTGGTTTGTTTTTTGCAAACCGGGTTACAAAGCCTATCAAAGTACTCACAAATCAAATGAAGCTTGTTGGTGAAGGGGACTTTAATGTTCGGACAAACGTACAAACATCTGATGAAATTGGGATGATGTCGATGGAGTTTAATCGGATGTTAGAAAAGCTAGAGCACCTTATGGAATTAGTGAAAAGTGAACAAGTTCAAAAGAAGGAAGCGGAGTTACGTGCGGTAAAACACCGAATTAATCCACATTTTTTATTTAATACACTTAGTACAGTAAGGTGGCTTGTGAACTTTAAACAGTTTGATCGTGCAAATATGGCTTTATCAGCATTAACGAGGTTACTTGAAGCAAATATGGGAAAGAAAGGAACATTTGTTTCAGTCAAAGAAGAGATCGAGATTATTGAAAAGTTTATTGACATTATGCAAATTCGTTATGAGCAAATCTTTCAAATGCAATTAGATGTTGATTTGGAAGTAAATGATTTTCTAATTCCACAAATGCTGCTACAGCCTATTGTTGAAAATGCTATTTTTCATGGGATCGTACCAACTGACAAGGAGGGCATAATCAAGCTATCAGGTCGAAAAATAGATGATGGAGTCGAAATAGTTATTTCTGATAATGGCATAGGAATGGAAAAGGAAAAATTAAACAAAATTCAGCAAGCATTCTACACTCCTAATAGGTTTGTAGGCATTGGTTTTCTTCATGTTTTTGAGTCAGTTAAGCTTTATTACGCATCGGATTCACTTGTGAAAATTGATAGTAGCATAAATGGAACAACGGTTACTTTGGTCATAAAGCTAAAAAGATAGAGGTGAGAATCATGTATAATGTTATGATCGTTGATGATGAGCCTGTCATCCGTTTTGGTTTAAAAGCTTCTGTAGAATGGGATAAAGAAGGATTGTTTTTTCTAGGAGCTTTCCCGAATGGGGAGGAAGCCTTTAAAGTTATGAAAGAAAATCGTGTTGATATTTTAATTACAGATATTAAAATGCCAGTGATGGATGGTTTGACTCTAATGAGGAAAGCGGTAGGTCTTTATCCGAAAATAAAAGTCATTTTAGTAAGCAGCTTTAATGAGTTTGAATATGTCAAAGAGGGAATAAAATACGGAGCTATCGATTATGTTTTAAAACCTACACTCGAGCAAGAAGAGTTTGTACAATTAATTCAAAAGTGTGTGAAACTCTTGAAGGAAGAAACGTATATTAAGAAAAAGTTAACTCTAGTTGATCAGTCTACCACTTTACTCGAAAGAAAAAAGGTAGAACAAGATTTAAAGCGTATCCTTCTTAATGAAAAAGATTTTTCTGATTACGGAGAAATCAATTATTTAAATTCTAGTTCCATACTCGTTATTTATATGAAAATGAACGATATAGCAAAGATTGAAGAGCAATATGGGGTATTATTTAAAAGCTTCACACTTGAAGAGATTCAAGAGCGTTTTTACAATCAGTATGCAGAAGGCGTTTGCTTAATAATTGGCGATGTAGATATACTGTTTTTCGTGAATATGGATCTTGATCCTGAAAGAGCACTTCACCAACTACGAGGAGTAGTGATGCAAGAGTCAAATGTACGCTTTTCATTTGGTTATGATATGATTTCGAGTGTATATGAAGCTAAAGAAGGATTTAGGAGAAGCTTTTTAGCTTGTGAAAGGCGGTTTTTTTATCCTGAAGACCATGTATTTTCTTATAAAGAGCTAAAAGAATCTTCCCAAATTCGTTCCATAGCAGATGAAATGAAACAGTTTGTTATCCCTGTTGATAAGGAAAAGGTAGTTACATTTATTGAAGAACGTTACAAACAATGGAAGCAGGAAGAATTTCAAGCGGAAGTCATTAGACAGGAAGCAAGTGATATTTTATCCAGTTTATTTGGTAATAAGTTAGATCTTTCATTACTAATTGCTAAATGCCATGAACTACAACAAACCGAAACGCTTGACGATTTGCATATTTATCTAATTGAAAATATTGATGAATGTATTCAGCTCATCTCGGAACAAAAGCGAAAACCAAGTAGCGATAATGAGCTGATGGAAAGCGCAATAAGTTATATACATCAGCACTATACTGAGGAATTAACCCTTCAAAAGGTGGCTGATCATATTCATATAAGTAGAAATTATTTTAGTATCTTGTTTAAACAGTATAGTGATCAAAAATTTATTGATTATGTCATTAACCTTCGAATTAATAAAGCAAGTGAGCTGTTAATGAACACTAGACTCAAGGTATACGAAGTGGCACAACAATCTGGATTTAAAGATGTTAAATATTTCAGCAAATTGTTTAAAAGAATGACAGGTTATTCACCAATTGATTATCGGATAAAGCAAGAGAAATAGGAGGTGAATGTTGTGGGGCTTATGAAAAAAAATGTTCTTTACTTGCTTGTTGGATTGCTCCTAATTACAGGGTGTGGCAACCAAACCATTATTGGAGATAGTAGCCCCGCATTAGATACTGAACATGAAAAAGAAGTGATTGTTTATTGGCATACGTATAATGAAAAGGAGACCTATATTCTTGAAAATAGCGTCATCCCTTTATTTGAACAGGAATATCCAATGCTTGAAGTGAAGTCAGTTAGACAGCATTATAATAATACATTAATTTCGGAGATGATTTCCAGAGCATCTACGAATAGAGAGCCTGATATTATTAGGCTGAACATCGCTTGGACTCCGGAGTTTGCACAACTTGATCTTTTACATCCCCTAAGTGATTTTGAAGAATTTGATGAACTAAAAGACCAATTTGATGAGCGACTAATGCAATCAAACTATTATAATGGGAATTATTACGGTATTCCTTTAAATATTTACACTAAGGCTTCGATCTATAACCAGGATTTACTTGGAAGTTCAGGTGACGGTAACCCGCCTGAAACAATGGATGAGCTAATAAATTTAGTTGAAAAAAATCAGTATGTTATTGGAATCAGTAACTTTTCAATATGGGCAACGTTACATTATTTTTATGGCTTCGGTGGGATGTTAACCGATCCAACTTATTCACAAGCTACAGGGTTTTTAAACAGTGAGAAAAGCATTGCTGCTGTTAATAAGCTTTTATCATTTTATCAAAAAGGTCACTTAGTGACATCTGGGGGGTTATGGCAAGGTATCTTAGATGGTAACTTTTTTATGATTGATGAGGGACCTTGGTTTTATAGTAGTTTTTCTGAAGAGCAGATTCAATCGATGAATCAAAAGACTGTGGCTGCACCATTTCCAATTCATGAAAGTGAGAGAGCTATATTAGGTGGAGAAAATATTGTGATTTCAAAAGCGGCAAAGGATAAAGAAGCAGCATGGACCTTTGCTAAATGGATGACTAATATAGAAGCACAGACATATATGGCACAAGCAGGTCTAAAGCCAACAAATAACAAGGTTGAACTCTCAGGATTATATGATCAGTTACCACAATATCAAACATATGTAGACAGTCTTGATGATGCTATTTTTCCACCTTTTGTTCCTAAATGGTGGAAAGTTGATGAAATATATAGTAAATACTTAGAGCTGATCTTTTCTGGAAGTGTCAGTGTAGAGGAAGGTTTATCAAAGGCTGCAAAAGAGATTGATCAGGTACTAAATAGAGAAAGAATGGAAAATTGATCTTTAGTTTAAAACCTGTTGAGACACAGGTTTTTTTATAGGTGAATTACTTATATATTGCTTGGATATGGTTTACTTTTTTCTAATGGGAGTGTCATATTTATCTATCAGAAAGTGAAAGAAAACACCCTTTTGATATCCTTTAATAATCTGGGGGAGAAATCAAAATAAAAGACACCTGGGCCTGTATGTAAACGGTTTCTGATAGTTGGATTTCGTTAGATAATGGATGAATCAAATGGTCTTAATTTAGTTTGAAATAATTATTTAAAAATGAATGGTGGTTGGTGCACATGTTAAAAGAAGCAATTTATCACAGACCGAAAAATAATTTTGCCTATGCCTTTGATAACGAAACCCTTCATATTCGTTTAAAGTCAAAAAAAGGTGACATAACAAAAGTATACTTAATTTTTGGAGACCCTTATCAGTGGGAGAAGGACGAATGGGTAAACAGTACAAAACCAATGGTATTAGAAGGAACGGATGAATTGTTTGATTATTGGTTTGTAGAGGTGAAACCTGAGTACCGACGTTTACGATATGGCTTTGAACTTTATTCGCAGGATGAAAGGGTTATTTACGGTGAGATGGGATTCAAAGAAAAGGATCCTAAAACGACTAACTTTTATTTTTGCTTTCCATTCTTAAATGAAGTGGATGTATTTAAAGCTCCAGACTGGGTGAAAGAGACAATATGGTATCAGATTTTTCCTGAAAGGTTTGCAAATGGCAATCCAAATTTAAACCCTGAAGGTACATTGTCTTGGGGGAGTGTAGAACCTAAGGTAGATAGTTTTTTTGGTGGAGATTTTGAAGGCATTATTAAAAACATTGATTACTTAAAGGACTTGGGGATTAATGGGATTTATTTCACTCCAATATTTAAGGCGAAATCTAATCATAAATATGACACAATTGATTACTTTGAGATTGATCCTCAATTTGGGGACAAAGAAACATTTAATAGGTTAGTAGAAGTATGCCACGAAAACGGGATACGAGTGATGCTTGATGCTGTTTTTAATCATAGCGGATTTTACTTTGAAGCATTCCAAGATGTGTTGAAAAATCAGGAACAATCAAAATATAAAGATTGGTTTCATTTAAGAGAATTTCCGGTGAAGCCTTTACCAGAACCAAATTATGATACCTTTGCGTTTACTCATGCCATGCCGAAATTAAATACGGAACATCCAGAAGTAAAAGAATATTTGCTTCAGGTTGGCCGTTATTGGATTGAAGAATTTGATATTGATGGCTGGCGTCTAGATGTTGCAAATGAAGTAGACCATCAATTTTGGAGAGAATTTCGACAAGTAGTTAAGTCTATTAAACCAGATGCTTATATACTTGGGGAAATCTGGCATGATTCGATGCCTTGGTTACAAGGAGACCAATTCGATGCAGTCATGAATTATCCTTTTACACAAGCTACTTTAGATTTCTTCGCAAAAGATGAAATAAATGCTGAGCAATTTGGTCAACAATTAACAAAGGTACTTAGCTCTTATCCGAAAAATGTTAATGAGGTAGCTTTCAACTTATTAGGTAGTCATGATACCCCTAGAATATTAACAATTTGTAAGGAAAACAAAGAAAAGGCAAAGTTGCTCTTTTTATTTCAACTTTCTTTTATTGGTACCCCGTGTATTTATTATGGAGATGAAGTTGGTATAACTGGTGAAAATGATCCTGGTTGCCGTAAATGTATGATTTGGAATGAAGAAGAACAGGATTTAGGATTACTTGAGTTTGTAAAAAAAGTCATTGCTTTAAGAAGCGAACACGTAGTTTTAGGCAATAATGGGGAGTTTACAATACTTGAAACAAATGTGGAAACAAATCATGTAATTTACTCTAAAAAATCTGACGATGAAACGATCTTGATAGCTATAAATAATTCAGATAAAGACGTACAGATCAATCTGCCTTGTGACTTTACAGATAAAAAAGCAATAGATCTATGGAGGAAAAAAACGATAAGAAGTTCTAAGGTAGAATTAGATCCATTTGGCTTTTCACTTATTCAAATTAAGGAACATAGACAAATGATAGAATAGTTAGTAGGTTGTTTATTTTTTTAAAATGTAACTGGCAACTAATTGAGAGAGGAGTGAAAAATTAATGATTTCAAAAGACATTGTAGTGAAATTAAATACTGGTTTACAAGCTCGACCTGCATATGAACTAGTTAATATCGCTCAGAAATATAGTTCTGATGTATGTATTGAAATATGCAATAGGAAAATTAACTGTAAAAGTATTATGGGTATTATGTCACTAGGTCTTGCTCCTAATTCAACCGTTACTGTAATAGTAGATGGATCTGATGAGAAAGAGTTACTAGATGAATTAAGTAGGTTTTTAGAAGACGAATGACAAGTAAGAAGAAAGAAGAAAGGTACATCTCTACTTTTATAAAGGGTGATGAATCTAATGAACATCTGGATAGGAAAGATTAAAGGACATAATGTAGATGGGGAGTATATTGGTACGTATCGAGCAGTCATTTCAAAAGAGGGTCATTTACTGTTCAAAATGACCCTTTATTTTGATGGAATCAATAATTCTAAAAATAAACCTTATAAAAAAGTAGAATTCATTAGTTCAAATGTTGATGTATTGAAGAGAAAGTTCAGGATGTCTTTGCCAACAAAAGAAAAAGAGAAAATATTATGGATAAAGAAAAGTTTAAATTAATTTAGTCTAGTTCGATACGAGTAGAGATCATTTTAACACAATGAAAAAAGTCCTTGGATAGAGGGCTTTTTTGTTTTTCCTTTTAAATAATTAATGCATTTAAGCGAGGGTACTTTTCTGTTTTAAATGAAATCTGGCTCTCTATAACTGATTAAGAACCTCCTGTTTGTTGCGATTACTTTAAAATTCCAAGTGGTAAAATTGTGGGCGATATGCTAATGTTCTATACAAAGAATTTATAGGTAGGAAGACTTAATTTACTGATTGATCATTTAACACCGAATGAACTAGATTTATAGTGACGTATAAAATCTTAAGATAAAATGTAAGGGATTTCTTTTTTTTTATCTTATTGGGAAAGAAGGCTGAAATGTTTTTTACATTACGCAATCGTTTATTTCTTATTTTTACATGTTTGCTAACGATTCCATTTATTCTATTATCAATTATTATTCCAAGCTGGTTTACAACTATTATTAGAGATCAGGCACAAGATTTAACAATTGAAATGATGGATCAGTATTTGTTGTATGTTGACTCGATTACGACACAGGCCGAGGATTTAGGCAAGCAGGTGCTCATTAACGAAACGACTCAAGAGTGGTTAAGGCTTGAAAAAGAGAATAGTGCGGATGATGAGTCTTTGCTGGTGAAGAATGAACTAAGAAGATTGTTATCATCCATGATGGTGAACAATTCAAATTTTATGTCCATTTCGATACTTCTTTATGATGGTACTGGGATTTGGGGGAATAATCCTGACCTCGATGAGGAAGAGTGGTTCCAAGATTTTATTGAACATGAACAACAGTTTGCAAAGTCACATATCTACCAATTGCAGCCATATCCAGGTGAAATAAACAGTTATATATTGCCTCTCTTTGATACAAATACGTTAGTTCCAAGCGGGATCATCAAAGTTAATTTTCCATCTGACTTGCTAGAGAAGGCTTTAAATAAAATAAAAATTGGACAAGAAGGTCGAGCCTATTTGATCGACCAAAAAGGGTCAAATGTTTTTCAAGGACAAGTCGATCTCCCTCATAATATTTTAAAACAAGGTTTGGCTGAAATAGCGAATGGTTATCAACAAAAAGGGTTAATCGAAGCGGACAATAATGGCGAAACGTACTTTATGTTTTTTCAAAAATTACCGGTAGGAGATTGGATTTTAATTAGTGAAGTGACTGAGTCTGACTTGTTTTCAAAAGTGAACAATTTACAGCGCAACTTACTACTGACGAGTGGTTTTGTATTTATGTTAACAATAGTCGCTTCTTTCATGCTTTCTTCAACGATTACAAGACCACTTGGAAATTTGGCGAAAGCGATGGGATATATTGAACGTGGGGATTTTGTTGGGGCCAAACGCTTTATGCCGACAATAAAATCGTATAACGATGAAGTCGGTTATCTTATTAAAGTGTTCGATCGCACTATTGAACAATTAAAAAAGTTAATCGAAACAGAATACGAGGCGAACCTGCGCCGGAAAGATGCAGAGTACAAAGCGTTATTATTGCAGATTAATCCACATTTTTTAAACAATACTCTAGAAATCATTGGGGGATTAGCCGTTCAAGGAAAAAATAGAGAGGTTATGAATGTCAGTGTTTATTTAGGCAGAATGATGAGGTATTCATTGAATACAAAAAGCAACGTTGTGAAGTTAGGCGAAGAAGTAAGTTATATTAAAAGTTACACAGATATCTTAAAGCTAAGATATGAGGATGCTATAAAAGTTGAAATTGACGAGGGTCTGGAAACAAAACGATTTCCGGTTATAAAATTTATTTTACAACCGCTCGTAGAAAATGCAGTGAAATATAGTTTTATTGAAAAATCGTCTGCACAAATTTATATAAAAACGGAAAAAAATGAAAATAACGTATACATTGTTGTTGAAGATAAAGGGATAGGAATGTCTGAGGAGGTTATTTCGAATTTAGCTAACGAAGAAATGGATGATGAAACGATGACTGTATTAGAGAGTAAGGGCAACAGTATTGGTCTAAAAAATGTAATTGGACGATTAAAGCTTTACTATGGAAAAGATTTTTCCTATCAAATAGAGTCTGAAAAGAATGTTGGGACACGGATTACATTGTGTATTAATTTTAGGGGGGATTGTGATGAAGGTCATAATTACGGATGATGAGATTCAAGTTCGTAAAGGCTTACGGTTTAAAGTCGACTGGGAAGTAGAAGGCTTTGAAATTGTTGCCGAAGCTTCCAACGGTCAAGAAGCACTAGAATTACTAAAAAACATTGATGTGGATTTAATCATTACTGATATGAGAATGCCGATTATGGACGGAGTTGAATTAGCTAAACGGTGTTACGAACAATATCCACATGTAAAGCTGATTGTTTTATCGGGATATTCTGATTTTGACTATGTGCGCGGCTCAATGAAGGAAGGAGTTAGAGACTATTTATTAAAACCCGTTGCCCCTGATGAGTTAGAAGAAGCATTAAGAAGAATACGGAAAGAAATTGAGGAAGAGAAGAAAAGTCAAATTGAATCAGATCGGATACGTCAGCTTGTCCATTCTCATCTTCAGCAAGTACAAGAACAATATTTCCTTCAATTAGTAAAAGGAGAATGGGTGCAACTTGGGATGGTGAAAGAGAGGCTTCTGCAGCTGCAGTTAGAGGAACTGGCAGATGAAAATGTAACAGTGCAGTTTGCAACGGTAGAAATTAGAGAATCAGAGGATAATCCGAATCGATTAAAGGAATTATGGCTTCCTTTTCAAATGTTATGTAAGGAAATAGCGAAAGAACATGAAGGAACGTACTCGTTTTACGATCCAAGTTATACGAATATGGTTCAATTCTTGCAGATGCTCGATTCAAAAACTCCAGAGCAGACACCAAACTTAGTAAAGTCCATTCAAGAAAAGGTTAAGAAATACTTAAACTTAGAAACGGTCATAGGAATTGGAAATGTAGTAAAAGGTCTTGAAGAATTTAGAAATGGGTATATCTCTAGCTTGCTTTCTTGGAGTCAAAGTCAACTTGGTGGTCAATCACAAGTAATCGATGAGACGGCAGCGAGAGAGGCAGTTTTTGATTTTTCTCCTGATTTTGAACGAAAGTTAACAAATGCTATTGAAAATGTTGATATCGAGATGTTTAAAGAAAATCTTAACAATGTCCTTGGGGGAGCAAAGGCGCAATCTGTTTTATCTTTTACCTTTGTAGCCAACCGAGTACTCTTTCTATTAGGTTCATTGGTGAAGAAGTACGATACCGAGACGAAAGATATCCAAAACACGATTTGGAATTGCCAACAAAGTATTTGGGAGCTAAATTCTCAAAATAAAGTAATCGAGTTTCTAATCCAATTAGCACAGTTAATTGTTGATAAAGTACGATTAGCTCGTTTTTCAAACAGCAAATTAATTGAAAGTATACGACACTATTTGGACGAGCATTATGCTAATGAGATTTCGCTTACTTCATTATCTAAATTATTTCATATAAATAGTGCTTATTTATCAGAAACGTTTAAACATCAAGTTGGACAAAACTTTAGTGATTATCTCGTTCATTTACGAATGGAAAAAGCGAAGCACTTTCTTAAAGATCAACAGCTTAAAATCATTGATGTGGCTAATTTAGTTGGTTTTTCGAATTCAGGCTACTTTAGTACTGTCTTTAAAAAACAATTTGGGCAAACACCTTTGGAATTCCGTAAATCAGAAGTGTCATAAATTGAAGGCTTAAGGAAAGAAAATGAAAGGGGAAACCAGGTGAGCAAAAGAGCTGTAATCGTCATTATTCTATGTTTTCTTGCAGGGGTGTCATTAATTTTTGTTGCCACGTATTCTAGTGAGCGTGATGAAAAAAATGAGAAAGAACTAGTAGAGCTTACGTTTTTACGTAATTTAGCGAATCCAGCGTCTAATCAGGCATATGAAGAGTTGGTTGCTGAGTTTGAAGAAGCTCATCCACATATTAAGATCAATATGCTTTCCATGCACTGGGCTAATGAATATGAACTCAGGCTCCGAACTGAGTTAGTTGCTGGTAACCATCCCGACATTATGTCCATTGATAGTCCTAACTTAGCTTTATATGCCAATGCCGGTACGCTATTATCGTTAGATCGATACATGAAAGAAGAAGGCAATATTGAAGACATATTTGAGCACACATTGAAAGGGTTAACCTATCAGGATGAAATTTATCTTGCCCCTATCGCCGAATCTAGTATTGCCTTATTTTATAATAAGCATCTATTTAACGAGGCTGGGATCCCTTTTCCGTCAAGAGAACAAGCGATGACATGGGACGAGGTACTCGAGATTGCCCAAAAAATTCATAATCCAGAACAGGGTATTTATGGGATCGACCCGGCTCAAGGCTTTGGTGAAGGAGAAGGCCCTGCTTATTTTAAATTGCCATTCCTGTGGCAGTTCGGAGCAGATGTATTAAGTCCAGATGCGACAACTGCTGATGGATATTTAAATTCTGAAGAAGCATTGGAAGCCCTTAAATTTTATCAAGATTTATATTTGAAGCATCGTGTAGCAACGGTCGAGTTGCCTCCAGTTCCTTTTGAATCGAATCAGCTTGCTATGACGGTCATGGGGTCTTGGCACTTGGTAGATTTTGAAAGTTATGGTTTGGTGTTAGGCGAAGACTTTGGGATCGCACCATTGCCAAAAGCTGATTACCAAGTTACACCAAATGGAGGTTGGGCTCTAGGGATTTCAGCAAAGTCTGAACATCCAGAGGAAGCGTGGGAATTTATTAAATTTGCTACAAGCTATAACGCTGTCAAAAAGCATTCGGAGATCACAGGAGATATCCCTGCAAGGTACTCTGTAGTCCAGGACCTGCCTGAGCTTAAAGAGTATCCAAGAAACATTTTTATTGAACAAGGACAAACCTATTCAAAGAACCGCCCAGTCACCCCAGCTTATCCAGTTATTAGTTACGCTATTAAGGATTTATTTGAAGACATAGTTCTCAACGAAAAAGACGTAAAAGAAGCCGCAGACGAAGCCGTAGAAAAAATTAATAACTCACTCAACTCGACGCAATGAGCATAGCTACTATATGGTTTAGCATCTTTAAAGCGGATTACTTAGAGAATGAGCAGCGAGCTTAGCCATTAGCAAGCTACGTTGCCTAGAAAAACCCCTAAAATGATAGGGGTTTTTTTGTGGAGTCTTGCTAAGTATGCTGAGTGTGTTAGGACACCTGAATATTTTAAACATCCTTAACCAAAAATATTAAACTATTATCTTCAATGCTTTTGGTAAAGTAAAGAAGAGGTGGACAAACGAATGTTATCACAATGGAGGTGCACAAACATGTTTGAAAGGTCACCATGGTACATGCGACTAGGCACTTTAGCATTTAATTTAGTTTTATTAAACCTTTTATGGTTTTTATTTTCTTTATTAGGTCTGTTTATAGTAGGTTTATTTCCAGCTACTGCAGCAATGTTTGCTGTTTTAAGACAATCGATAATGGAGGATGAAGATATCTCTGTCATTAAACTGTTTTGGAGCAAATTTAAATCTGAATTCATCATGTCCAACCTTATTGGTTATCTTTTTTTACTTGTTGGCCTAATTTTATATATTGATTTAAGAGTATTACAATTATTAGATACCGGCCTTTTACAATTAACTCTAGCGAGCATCACAGTAGTTATTGGTTTTGTCTATTTACTAACGTTGCTTTTCATTTTTCCGCTATTTGTTCATTTCGATTTAAAGATTTGGCAATATCCAAAACATGCTTTAATTCTGGCTGTTGCCAAACCGTTCCAAACGATTATGATGATTGGTGGGTTAGCGATCGTACTTTTTTTATATATAAATTTCCCAGTATTAATCTTTATTTTTGGTATGAGTTTAATCAGTTTTGTGATAATGAAAATAGCATCGTACTCGTTGCCGAGAAAAGAGTTTACCTTGAATGAAGCAGTTGAATAAAGTGAAGTCCTCTAGTTAGCCACTAGGGGATTTTTTATGTCTAATTTCTGCAACCGTTTTCAAATACCGAAAATATTAAACAAGTTAAACCAAAAATATTGAAATATATTCTTAAAACATTTTGCTATATTAAAGACAAGAAAGCGGTACCTTACTTTAAACACAAGGATTACAGCTTTCTTGAAACATTGATGCAAATCGAAAAAAGGTAGGAGGAATAAAAGTTTCCAAGATTTAAGAGTTAGCAAAAGATAAATCTATTACTTAAGGAGGGGTTTTCATGGCTAAAGAGTTGGGCTCACCGGTTAAGGTTGCTGGTGTTTCTTCTAATAAGGTTCCTAATGTAACCAAAAAGAAACAAAGCCCTCTAAACTATATTAAGAATAATTATATGCTGTATGTATTTTTAGCACCTGCTGTCATCTTAGTTTTTCTATTTAATTATATTCCCATGTATGGAGTGACAATTGCGTTTAAGGATTTTAGTCCAACAAGAGGAATCATGGCAAGTGAATGGGTTGGTTTTGCACATTTTACGAATTTCTTACAATCACCCAACTTTCATCAAATTTTTGCAAATACGATAAAACTAAGTGCTTTTGAACTTCTCATCGGATTTCCTGTTCCAATTATATTAGCTCTTATGTTAAATCAGGTGAGAAGAGCAAATATCAAAAAGAACATTCAATTAATGATTTATGCACCACACTTTATATCAGCAGTTGTCATCGGCGGGATGATTTTTATCTTTTTATCACCAGCAGGCCCTATTAATGCTATGTTATCGGTTTTCCTAGATCGCCCTATTTCGTTTATGTCTGATCCGGATTATTTTAGAACCATTTTCATTGCTTCTGGAATATGGCAAGGTGCTGGTTTTGCATCAATTATATATGTTGCTGCACTTTCAAATACGGATCCACAGTTACATGATGCAGCAACGATTGACGGGGCATCACTATTACAAAGAATTTGGCATATTGATGTCCAAGTATTAAAACCAACGATGGCTGTCCTTTTTATTCTTGCAGTTGGTGGAATCATGGGTGTTGGATTTGAAAAAGCATACCTTCTTCAAACGGACATGAACTTACCTGCTTCAGAAATCATTGATACCTATGTGTATAAACGTGGGTTACAAGCAGGGGACTGGTCATTTGGTGCAGCAGTTGGATTATTTAACTCAGTTGTGAGTTTGATGTTGCTTGTGTCTGTAAACTATATTGTCAAGCGATTTAATGGTGAATCACTTTACTAGAAAGGAGTTAGTAGGATGAGTAACTTAAAAAAAGAAGAAAAAAGCAAAAGGAAGAAAAAACGACTACTACTTCAAAGTAACTCGAATCAAAATAGATTAATTAACAACTCTAAAACGGATCGATTCATACTTCTTTTAAATAAAGTTGTACTAGGTTTAGTTGTATTAATTGTTACGATTCCTCTTTTATATGTGTTATTGGGTTCGTTTTTACAACCTCATATTCTAGTAACTAGAGGAATCTCGTTTAATCCTGAACATTGGACAATAGACGGCTATGTTCGTATATTTACTGATGGTACCATCATGAGAGGCTTCCTAAATTCTATTTTATATGCTGGTGGATTTACTCTAATTTCGGTGGGGTTTTCGATCCTAGCAGGATATTCTTTATCTATTGATAATCTAGTTGGGAAAAAAGCATTAATGATTTTCTTCCTTTTTACAATGTTCTTTAATGGGGGAATGATCCCAACATATTTACTTGTAAGAGAGCTTGGGATGATTAATACACCTTGGGGGGTAATATTGCCCGGAGCTGTTACCGTTTGGAACATTATTTTAGCAAGAACTTATTTTAAAGCGTTACCAAATGAGTTGAAAGAAGCGGCAAGAATTGATGGTGCTTCTGACTTCAAAATATTCTTAAACATTATATTACCATTGGCTAAGCCAATTATTTTTGTACTCGCTCTATATGCTTTCATTGGGCAATGGAATTCATATTTTAACGCAATGATTTATCTGGAAGACAGGTCATTATATCCACTGCAGTTAATTATGCGTGACATCTTAATTCAAAACGAAGTACAGCCTGGAATGATTGCAGATCAACTTGCAAGGGCGGAGATGCAAAGGATAGCCGAGATGATCAAGTATTCATCGATTGTTGTGGCAAGTTTACCGTTATTAATTATGTACCCATTCTTCCAAAAATACTTTGAAAAAGGTGTTATGGTCGGGTCATTAAAATAAAAAAAGAAAAGTGGGGGATTGTTATGAAAAAAATGGTTAAAACAATGTCAGCAATGTTAATTGGAACGTCACTGCTCGTTGCATGTAGCGGCAATTCTGAAAAAACATGGTCTGAGGATTATGAGCTATCAGATATCTCATTTCCATTAGAAGAAGAAGTATCATTAAAATTTTTAACAGAAAGCTCACCGTTAGCACCTGAGGATCCAAATGATAAATTAATTTTTCAGCGCCTTGAAGAAGAAACAGGGGTTCATATTGAGTGGAGAAACTTTACAGGAGCACAATTTGGTGAAAGAAGAAATTTAGCGATGTCTAGTGGTGAAATGCCGGATGCAATACTTAATGCAGGCTATAGTGATTATGAATTATTAAATTTAGCAAAAGACGAAGCCATTATTCCTCTTAACGATTTAATTGATAATTATATGCCTAATTTACAAGCGGTGTTAGAGGAAGCACCACAGTATCGAGCAATGATGACGGCTCCAGACGGAAACATTTATGCTTTCCCTTGGATTGAAGAGCTCGGAGAAGGAAAAGAAAGTATTCACTCCGTTGATAATTTCCCATGGATTAATGTGAAATGGTTAAATGAATTAGGATTAGATATGCCAACGACAACTGATGAATTAAAAGAAGTACTAATTGCATTTAGAGATCATGATCCAGCTGGCGACGGACAAACGATTCCGATGTCCTTTATCATTAATGATGGTGGACAAGATCCAGGATTCTTGTTTGGTTCCTTTGGTCTAGGTGATAACTGGGATCGTACTGTTGTAACAAATGATGGTGAAGTGAAACTAACGGCAGCAGACGAAGGGTATAAAGAAGCAATTAAATTCATGAATGAATTATATGAAGAGGATTTACTGGATATTGAAGGTTTCGAACAAGATTGGCCGAGATATGTTGCTAAAGGACAAGAAGGACGTTATGGGTTGTACTTCACTTGGGATAAAGGAAATATTTCAGGTATGAACGATGATTATGATTTAATGGCTCCACTAGCAGGTCCTGATGGTCACATAAATGTAACAAGAACAAATGGAATGGGCTTTGACCGTTCAAGAATGGTTATTACAAGTGCAAATCAAAATCTTGAATTAACAGCCAAATGGATTGATCAACTGTATGATCCGACTCAATCAGTACAAAACAACTGGGGCACGTATGGGGATGACTCGCAACAAAATATTTTCGAGTTTGATGAAAACGCTCAAATGTTAAAGCACCTTCCGTTAGATGGTACCGCACCTGTTGAATTGAGAGAGAGAACATCTATTGGCGGCCCTTTAGCAATACTAGATAGCTATTATGGAACGGTAACAACGAAACCAGACGATGCTGCATGGAGACTAGGTCTAATGGAAGAAGTGATGGTTCCACACATGCAAGCAGAAAATATTTATCCTAGAGTCTTTCATAGTAGAGAGGAACTAGATCGACTTTCGACAATTGAAGCAGATTTAATGCCTTTCGTTAATAGAAAACGAGCAGAGTGGATCACAAATGGGAAAGTGGAAGAAGAATGGGAAGGTTATTTAGTCGAATTAGATCGTCTTAATTTCCAAGAATGGTTAGAAATTAAACAAGCAGGATATGATCGCGCAGCAGAATAAAATGACGGAGGTTATAAAATTGACAGTAAATTCCCTAGCAACATACAGACCAAAATTACACTTTGCTCCTAAAGAGAATTGGATGAATGATCCTAATGGTATGGTGTATTTCCAAGGAGAATACCATCTATTCTTTCAATATCATCCGGATGGAACGACATGGGGGCCTATGCATTGGGGTCATGCGGTTAGTAAGGACATGATTACTTGGGAGGAGCTAGATATTGCATTATATCCAGATGAACATGGAACGATTTTCTCTGGTAGTGCTGTAGTAGATTGGAATAATACTTCTGGTTTTTTTCCAGAAGAGCCAGGGTTAGTCGCAATTTTCACGCATCATTTAGATGGCATAGAAGAAAAGCCGCCAGTTCAAACACAAAGTTTAGCTTTCAGTCACGACAAAGGAAGAACTTGGACAAAGTACGAAGGGAATCCAGTTCTTGGTCATGACACGAAAGTAGACTTTAGAGATCCGAAAGTGTTCTGGTATAAGGAAACAAAAAAATGGATTATGTCATTAGCAACAGGTCAAACGATCACATTTTATTCGTCACCAAACTTAATAGATTGGAAATTTGAAAGTGAATTTGGAGAGGGGATTGGTTCTCATGATGGCGTGTGGGAATGCCCGGATCTATTTACATTAAAGATTGAAGACAGTGAGGAAGAGAAATGGGTTTTGATTGTGAGTATTGGAGACAATCCTGAATTTGACAGGGGGTCCTTTACACAATATTTCACTGGCTCCTTTGATGGTTCCACCTTTACAGCGGACCATGAATCAATCAAATTACTAGACTTTGGAAAAGACAATTATGCAGGAGTTAGCTTCTCTGATATTCCAGATGAGGATGGAAGACGCATTTATCTTGGCTGGATGAGTAATTGGAGATATGCCAACCAAGTTCCAACAGAGGGATGGCGCAGTCAGATGACGTTACCAAGGGAGCTTGCCGTTCGTAAAGTTGGAGAAGGCTATAAAGTTATTCAAAGATTGGTAGGAGAACTCAATTCTTATTTCTCTGAAAAGGTTGACATTGACGAGTGTATCGTAGAACGAACAAAAACAGTAAAAGTTGAAGAATCGTATGTTGATTTGACTTTAAATCTTGAGAGAGTGGATGCAGAACAATTTGGCATCACTGTGCATCATACAAAAGAGCAATATACGACGATTACATTTGATTCAGTAAAGAACGTATTGGTGTTAGACCGTAAAAAGTCTGGACAAATTGATTTTTCGGATATGTTCTTACTCGATCAAGAGGTGAAGCTTGAGAATACTGACAATGTTCAACTCCGTTTAGTTGTTGACTCTTCATCTTTAGAATTACTAGTTAATGATGGGGAGTATTCTCTAACAAGTTTAGTGTATCCGGATAAAGCTTGTGAAGCGATCTCGATTCATACGTTTAATGGAACGATTAAAGCTGCTGGTTACGTCTCAATCCCTTGTAATTAAATAGAGAAAAAATGTAAGACATCAGGGAGGAAACGGTTATAGGAGGGTGAGTTATCCTCTCTATGTTTCCTCCTTTTTCTATCACATTAACTAAAACAGAGGTGAACAGGAATGAATTCAAACTCATCCGTCATTTGTATAGGAGAGTTATTAATAGATTTTTTCTGTACAGATATTGGAATGGATTTAGTCGGTGGACAGAATTTTGAGAAACAGGCAGGTGGTGCCCCGGCTAATGTATGCGCGACGATTGTCAAACTTGGCGGTACGGCAATGTTTAGTGGGAAAGTTGGGAATGATCCGTTTGGTCACTTTTTAAAAAAGACACTAGATGACGTAAAGGTAGATACATCAATGCTTTTATTAGATGATGAAAATCCTACAACGTTAGCATTTGTCTCTTTAAAGGAGAATGGAGAAAGAGATTTTGTTTTTAATCGAGGGGCTGATGCCTTTTTATCTGAAGAAGAGCTAGATCAAGACAAACTAAAAGAAGCGAGCATTTTGCACTTTGGCTCAGCGACAGCTCTATTAGAAGACCCTTTTCGTTCTACTTATTTGAACTCGATCCAATCGGCTAAAAAAGAAGGGCAGTTTATCTCATTTGACCCTAATTATCGCTCAGACCTCTGGAAAGGAAGAGAATCCATTTTTGTGGATCTCGTTAAGCAAGGAATCGCCCTAGCTGATTTTGTCAAAGTCAGTGATGAAGAACTAAGTATCATTTCTGGTGCTGACGAGTTAACAAAAGGTGTTCAAGTTCTCCAACAACTAGGAGCATGCTTAGTTGCTGTGACATTAGGGAAAAACGGAACACTGATTTCGAATGGAGAAAAGCAAGAGATCATTCCTAGTATAAAAGTTACTTCGATAGATTCTACAGGTGCAGGCGACGCCTTTGTCGGTGCTATGCTTTATCAATTAGCTAAGGAAGAAGAACCAAAGAAAACAATAGGGGACTTTGACCAAATCAAAAAGATCACGACTCTTAGTAATAAGGTAGGAGCAGTTGTTTGTACGAGAGTAGGAGCCATATTTGCGATACCAACAAATGAAGAGTTTTTTCAAAAAGGGTGACTCTCCCTTTTTGAAAAACCTCGCAAAAGGAGACAGTATTGGTGTTACATCATGTACTAGATGAAGTCTTAATTGAAGCATACAACAAAGCCGTTGAAAATGGTCTGGATGAAGAGTTTATAGAAATATTGGAGATGGAGTTAGCAAAGAGGGGGGCTTTCTTTCAGCCTCTTAATAATTAGTAGATAGGGTTAAAGCCCGAAAGTTGAGGAGGTTGTCATTTTTTATGAAGAAAAGATACGTACTAGTTGTTGTTACGGCACTGATTATGATTGTAGGGTATGTTAGTGAAACGAGGTCAGATGTTGCCTCGTTCGCTGCTGTTACTGGTGATTATTACACAGAAAAATACCGTCCGCAATATCACTTTTCAACTCCACAGGGGCGACTTGCTGATCCAAATGGACTCATTTATTTCGAAGGAGAATATCACTTATTCCACCAGAAAATGGGAACTTGGGCACATGCTGTCAGTAAGGATATGCTTCATTGGGAGCACCTCCCCATTGCGTTAGAGCATGATGAACTGGGCCAGGCTTTATCAGGAACTTCAGTCATCGATTGGAACGATACGACTGGCTTTTTTGATGGAGAAGCAGGTATGGTAGCTATTTATACAAGTACAGAGGGAGGCGAATCTCAAGGGATTGCTTATAGCAAAGACAATGGACGAACGTGGGAGCGCTATGAAGGAAATCCAGTCATTGAAAATCCGGGAATAAAAGATTTCCGTGATCCGAAAGTATTTTGGCATGAAGAAACGGAAAAATGGGTGATGGCTGTCACTACAGATAAAAGTGTTACATTTTATAACTCTCCTAACTTAATTGATTGGCAGTACCAAAGTAAATTTGGTGTAGATGAACAAGGCAATGAGCACGGTACTCATGTTGCTGTATGGGAAACGCCGGATTTATTCCGTTTACCGGTCGATGGGAATGAAGAAAAGCAAAAATGGGTGCTTACAGTAAGTGTTGGAGACAATCATGTCACGGACGGGTCGACCAATCAATATTTTATTGGAGAATTTGATGGATATACATTCACAAATGATAACCGACCTGAAGAGGTACTAATTACAGATTTTGGTCAAGATTTTTATGCAGCTCAGTCATTTAACGAACTTGCAGAGGGGGACGATCGACGTATTTGGTTGGCGTGGATGGCTAATTGGCGTTACCCTTATCAGTCGCCGACCTATCCTTGGATGGGTTCGATGTCGATTCCACGTGAAGTAACTTTAAGAACAGTTGAGGACGGTAGCATTCGCTTATTCCAAGAGCCGATTAGGGAATTAAAGGACATTCGTGCAACCGAACATTCGATAGACTCTTTTACTTTAGAGGGGGAACAGGTAATAGAAGACTTTTCTGGAGTATCCTACGAGTTTGAAGCAGTTATCGAATGGGAAGAAGTTGAACAATTTGGGATACGCCTCCGACAATCTGCTGAGGAAGAAACGGTCGTTGGTGTTGATCTGAATTCAGAAACTATTTTCCTAGATCGAACGAATGCAGGACTTGATTGGTTAATTGATAGAAATGGTGAACTATTCCAATTTGGAAAACGGTTTGAAGCAGACTTTCTGGCGGAGAGAGAACAGATTAAAATTCGCGGTTTGGTGGATGAATCTTCAGTGGAACTCTTTATCGATGACGGAGAAATAGTTTTCACAAATCTGATTTATACAAAACCGACCAATAGTGGTATTGAGTTGTATGCAGAAGGTGGTAGTGTTGAGGTCGTCTCACTCGATTTCTTCCATTTACATTCGACGTGGCGTGAGGCTCCGGCCGAAGGGGAAATTGAACGAATTGTGGTCAGTGAAGAGTATTTGAATGTAAATATTGGCGAGTCAAAAGAGATTATTGCAAACGTTAAGCCAGATTGGTTAGGTGAAATCGAACCACTTGAGTGGGAAGTAAGTGAGCCAGGAATGGTCGAAATGAACAAAATCGATGATAAAACTGTATTGATCACCGGTGTTGAGCCAGGATTAACAAACCTAACGATACGTGATCCGAATGGAGATAATTCAAAAGAAATGATTATTCGGATTTCAGATGGCAGCAATTCAGCTTATATAGATGGTTGGGGACCTTCTCCTCTATCTGGGGAGCAGTCGGGTCATTGGAACATTATTAATGAATCAAGTGTGACGAGTCGCCTTGAACATAGCTATGAATGGGCCAAATTGTATAGAGAAGAACTTATGACTGGTGACTTCCTCGTTTCTGCTGATATCGAATGGGTCAATCAAGGAGCAGAGGGCTTCCCAAAATACGGACTTACGATTACGGACGAAGAAAAGACAACGGTGTCTGCCTTTTTTAACAAAGATATCAATATGTTAGAAACGTATGCAGAATTTCGTGGTGAAGCGATTGGCTGGGAAGGAGTCAGATTACCACAAGACACAAATCTTCAAGAGGCACAAGCATTAAAAGTCGAGAAATTGGGGGATACGTTTACCTTCTATTTTAATGATAAAGAAATGTATGAAAGAACAGTAAAGATGGTAGGGAACATCAGTGTAGGGATAATAAGTGAAAATACGGAGGCCGATTTTACAAATTACGTCATACAGAGTACTACTTCAGAAATTTACTGTCTTCAGGATGTAATTGAAATGGTTAAAACAGCTGATATTACTCCAGTTGGAATCAAGCAGTCTTCTTTGTCTCATTTAGAAAACGCTCAAAAACATTTTGAGCGCGCACAACAGCTTTATGATGACGGAAAAACAAATCAGGCAACAATGCAAGAAGAAAAAGGCTATAAAAGCGTCCAAAATTTTCTGGAATACATTCAGCAAAGAATTGAAAGGCAAATTGCTGAAGAGGTAAAAGAAGAGTTGGTCAGAATGGCGAATTATATTATCGAACACAAGACGGAGTCATTGAATAAATGACAGTTAAAAGGATGATCAATACACTAAATAGATAATAGAAAAAAACGTTTTTTTCAGATTTTGAGAGACATATTTTTTTACGGGTAGAAAAAAGAAGTACAGGATAAGAGCTGACACAATCAGAAAGAGAAACATCGAAAAAATAATAGATACAATCCATTTGAATGGTTTTCTAACTCAGGGTCGTATAGTATTGTATTTTTAATATGTACTTGGGCCACTACATGCTGAGTCTTAAATCATTTGAAACTAAACGAACGTTGAAAGGAAGGGAGATAGATGAAAAAAGGGCGTCCAGATACACCAGCTTATCCTGTTGTAAGTGATGCCATTAAAACATTATTTGAAGAAGTTGGCATAGGGGGGAAAGATGTAGAGGCTTCGGCTAAGGAAGCAGTTGAGAAAATAAATACAAGGTTAGAAAGAAATAAGGCAGCCATAAGGAATTCCTCTAGTTACGCAACTAGGGGATATTTTTAAGGCTTACGTGGTGCTGTGAGCTTAAAGAAAGGGTTTTTCCTCTTAATTATAATCGATTTTAACTCCCGAATATTTTAAATGTTTACATCTAAAGAAATTGAACTCTCCGCTCTAGCATTTTTGTTAAAGTGAAAAACAAGACTAGAATAGAACTTAAGCGTTATCTTTTCTAAAAATTAATTAACAGGTAAAGGTGTTTATGGTTATATTTTTTCCTTATTAATGAAACAGCATTGCCTAGAAATATGAAATGACGGGGTATCAAATGGTAAAAAGGTTATTTGTTCTGCCTCTAGTTATCGTTGCGTTGTCTTTTATTTTTAAATCAATTGATGAAAAACCTACAGTAGTCGTTGTATTAAAAGATTTAGATTCGGAATATTGGAGGATTGTTGAAGCGGGTTTGAGAAAAGGATTTGAGGATTTTGATATAGAGGGTGAAATTATTGCTCCCACTAACTTATCATTTTTAGAGCAGGTTGATATGTTAGAGCGTGTTCTAATAGAAAAACCTGATATCTTAATAATCTCCCCTATGTATCCAAATTATAGTATTCCTACTTTAGAACGGTTTATTGAAAGGGAAATTCCTGTTTTTTTATTAGATACCGATCATCAATGGGAGAATAAAACAACCTATATCGGTACGGATAATGATGCTTTAGGTAGAAGAGCAGGAGCGTTACTCGGTTCACAGTTGCAGCCTGGAAATGAAGTAGCATTAATAGGAGTAGATTTATATAGTCCAGTTGCATCTGAACGGATGCAGGGAGCTACTTTAAGTTTAGAGGATGCAGGAATTGAAATTGTTGCGAAAAAAGTAAATGTATATTCTGAACCATTGAAAATCAAAGAAGAGATTGAAAAAATTATAGAAACTCATCCTAAAGTGAAAGGGATTATCGCTACCAATGACACACTGTCATTAATTGCTTTTGAGGTGATGGAAGCGTATGGGCTGAACATGCCAATTATAGGAACAGATGGAACGAACGATATGATTGAATTGATAGAAGAAGGAGAGCTACCTGGGACCGTAGCACAGAATCCTTATGATATGGGCTATTTAAGCGTTGAAACCGTAAAGAAAGTGATAAATGGTGAAAATGTTGACAAACATATTGATAGTGGAGTCGACATCATCATTAAAGGCAATGCGAAACAAAGGTTAGAGTTCCAGAAAAGAATGTTGAAATGATAGAGGCTAGTGAAAAATGTTAGTTTTCACCTTTCTCACTAGTCTCTCTTGTTAAGAGGGATCTCTTTTGTGATGACCTAGAGCTTGAATTTAACTGCAAAAAGAAGTCAGTTCAAATTCTAAAAGAAAAGTAGTTTCCAAAAGGCAGTCAATAGTAGCAGGGGCTTCTAAATCAGTTATTCGAAAATTGGAATAATTTGGTGAGGAAAGAGTATATTTGAAAGTCGAAGGATAGATTTTATTTATACTATTAGACAATGGCTACAACAACTACTTCTCTAAAGAATATGATTTCGATTTGATTAGGGAATGATCGTTTATTAACTTAACGTATTTCAATGTTAAAGCGCATCCATGAATTTGCTTCAATTTGTACGTCACACTATTCATTGTTTATGAATTCATTCCAACTTATTGATGAAAAATCATCACGATATATTAACTATGGTTGTTGTAAATGGATGGAGGTATAAAAGGATGCAAAGCTTGCGATGGATCTGGGGATATATTAAAAGATTCCGAGGGAAATATGCAATTGGACTTTTACTTGCGTTGTTTGTTTCTGGTTTAAATATGCTGAACCCTTATTTTGCGGGTCAAATTGTTGATGAGGTGATATTTGGACAGAGAGAAAGCTTGTTATGGCCATTATTAGGGTTGATGATTGGTGTCATGTTTTTCAAATCGGTGATCCGTTATGGGTATCAATTGATGTTTGAGAGTCTCTCGCAAAGTGTCATTTTCAAGATAAGAGAGCAGCTGTATGATAGGCTGCATCAGTTAGATTTCCGTTTTTATGATAAGACGAAAACAGGGGATATTATGGCTCGGATGACAGGGGATATGGAAGCGGTACGGCACTTTACCGCATGGTCAATTTACATGATCTTTGAAAATAGTACGATTCTCCTTTTTGCGATCGCATTTATGTTTTATATTCATCCTCCTTTAACGATCACGCTGTTAACGGTTACGCCGATCATTGGATTTGTTGCGTACAAATTATCCTACGATGTAAAACCGACATTTTCAGCGATTCGAGGACAGTTTGCAAGATTAAACTCGGTTGTACAGGAAAATATTAGTGGAAACCGGGTCGTCAAAGCGTTTGCCAAGGAAAAGTATGAGATTGATAAATTTTCTGTGGAAAATGAGGCATTTAAGGAGAAAAACCTTCAATCTGCGAAAGTATGGGAAAAGTATTTGCCGGTTTTGGATTCACTTGCCGGGTTGCTTATGGTTCTGATGATATTAGTTGGTGGAATTATGGTGATTGGCGGTTCGCTTTCCTTTGGTGAGTTCGTTATCTTCAACTCCCTTATCTGGGCCTTGAACAATCCGATGAGAATGGCTGGTTGGTTAATTAATGATGTCCAAAGATTTATTGCTTCCGCCGAGAAAATTGAAGACTTGCTAAACACAGAGCCGACCATTACCAGTCCTGTTCAGTCCAAAAAAGGAAGTGATTCGACTGGTGTAGTCGAATTTAGTCATGTTAGCTTTAGCTACGGTGAGGAGGAGGAGGTGTTAAAAGACATTAGTTTTCGTGCAAATCCCGGACAAACGATCGCGTTGATTGGGCCGTCGGGAGCTGGTAAAACGACAGTCATCAACCTTCTTTGCAGGTATTATGATGCTGATAGCGGAGAAGTGCGAGTTGGTAAACAGAACATAAAGAAGTGGGATATTCGGAGTTTACGGGAAAACACAGCAGTGGTCATGCAGGATACTTTCCTTTTTTCAGACACGATCGAAGGAAACATTGCTTATGGAGTTCCTGATGCTTCGCTTGAGTCAATTCAAGCAGCGGCTAAGATGGCAGAGGCTCATGACTTCATCACGCAATTGCCTGAGGGCTACGACACGATTGTTGGAGAAAGAGGAGTAGGCCTTTCCGGAGGGCAAAAACAAAGGATTGCTCTAGCACGAGCGTTGCTGAAAAATCCGTCTATTCTCATTCTTGATGATACAACATCGAGTGTGGATATGGAAACGGAACTTCGTATTCAAAAGACGTTGAAAACCTTTAGTCAGGGCAAAACATGCTTCATGATTGCCCATCGAATTTCTTCAGTAAAAGAAGCCGATCTCATTCTCGTTATGAAAAAAGGCAGGATTATTGAAAGAGGAACACATGAAAGATTGCTTGCTAACAAAGGGTACTATTATACCCTTTGTAAAAACCAATATGGAAATGTTGATGAAAAGCATCATCGTAAGGAAGTGATCGGATATGGCACGCAATAAATTTGATGTCGATGAAGAATTAGAGTCACCTTTCCGACTCGTTCATTTTAAACGATTGTTAGGTTATGTAAAGCCATACAAAAAACTAATGGCTCTGACGGTTTTCTTGATGCTCGTTGCAAGCTTGGCTAATTTATTTGGTCCATATTTGATTAAACAAGCGATTGATGAAGAGATTCCAAGTGGCAATACAGGAGGAATTGTCATGTTGGCAGGCATTTATTTAATCGCTGTCATTGTCACTGGGGTTTGTATGAAATACAGGATTCGCATTATGGCCCGGATTGGTCAGAGTGTGATCCAACATATTCGCAAGGACTTGTTTATCCACTTACAAAAGCTTTCCTTTTCTTATTATGACAACCGGCCTCATGGCAAGATTTTAGCTCGAGTTGTGAATTATGTTAATTCATTGAGTGATTTGCTGTCAAATGGGATTATTAATCTCATTACAGATCTTTTCAGTATTGCGGTCATTGTCGGTTTCATGCTCTACATTGATGTGCAGCTAACAATTCTGACATTAGCTGGGCTTCCTGTTCTAGCAACCATTGTATTTATTTTGAAAAATGCGCAACGAAGGGGTTGGCAGAGACTGAGCAACAAGCAATCAAACTTAAATGCGTATATTCACGAAAGCATTAATGGGATCAAAATTACGCAGTCATTTGCGAGAGAAGAAGAAAACAAGAAAATTTTTAGGGATGTCTCTAATAGCTACCGAAGCTCATGGATGAAGGCGGTGAGAATTCAATTTCTTTTATCGCCGTCGATTGATAATATCTCTGTTCTTACCGTATCGTTTATTTATGTGGTTGGGATCGCTTCAATTGGAGATGGTGGAGTGACAGCAGGAGCGTTGATTGCATTTACTGGGTACATTTGGATGTTTTGGGCACCGTTAGCGAATGTTGGGAATTTCTATAATGCAATTATTACTGCAATGGCTTACTTGGAACGAATCTTTGAAACCATTGATGAAAAACCAACTGTAAAAAGTGATCCTCATGCTGCTATGCTTCCGCCGATTAAAGGAAAAGTAGAGTTTGACCAGGTGGTCTTTGGATATGAAACAGAAGAACGAATTCTCGATCACATCAATTTCAAGGTGAATCCAGGAGATACGATTGCGCTTGTTGGTGCAACCGGTTCGGGGAAAACAACGATTGTCAATTTAATTAGCCGCTTTTATGACGTGAAAAGCGGACAAATCAAAATTGACGGGACCGATATTAAAACGGTTACGCTTGCCTCATTGAGAGAGCAAATGGGAATTATGCTTCAGGATCCATTTATTTTTTCTGGTACGATCATGGATAACATTCGTTATGGTCGACTCGGTGCAACGGATGAAGAAGTGATTCGGGCAGCTAGGGCTGTGCAGGCCCATGACTTTATCGATGGTTTAGAGGATGGGTATTTTACAGAAGTAAATGAAAGAGGCACAAGGCTTTCTTCTGGGCAAAGGCAGCTGATCTCCTTTGCAAGAGCATTACTCGCTGACCCGAAAATTTTGATTTTGGATGAAGCAACATCAAGCATCGATACGGAAACGGAGCTTGCCTTACAAAAAGGATTGGAGACGTTGCTTTCTGGAAGAACATCCTTTATTATTGCACACCGTCTTTCTACTATTAAGAACGCTACCAAAATTTTGTATATTGAAAATGGTAGAATTATTGAAAAGGGGACTCATAATGAATTAATGGAAAAGAAGGGTCAATATTGGAAACTGTCTAATTACCAAGGTCATTCTATAGAAGCCGGGTAAGTGTTCGATTTATGGAAAGAGAGAAGACTTTGACATTTTAAGAAGTTAATTGATATGGAAAGGTAAATCTCTACTTATTTTAGGGTGATGAATCTAATGAACATCTGGATCGGAAAAATTAAAGGACATAATGCAGATGGGGAATATATTGGAACGTATCGAGCTGTCATTTCAAAAGAGGGTCATTTCCTGTTCAAAATGACCCTTCATTTTGATGGAACTAACAACTCTAGTAAAAAACCTTATAAAAAAGTAGAATTCATTAGTTCGAATGTTAATGTATTGAAGAGAAAGTTCAGGATGTCTTTGCCTACAAAAGAAAAAGAGAAAATACTTTGGATAAAAAAACTGAATGAAATATCCCGTAGTGAAGGCAACAAGAACGGTCGCCATTCCAATCGCGCCAACGAATAAAAATGCAAGAGTGAGTGATTTTACGTATGAATAGCACGAATCCGTACAGTGAAAGAAGGAACCGCCATTACATAGGTGGTTCCTTCTTTTTCACCGTCTACTTATCATTATTTATTTAATAGATGTCTTGTTCTCAAGTTATCGATCGGAATCTCCTCTAATTCCAAGACAGAGTCACTCTCGGTGGACTGTTCTTCCATCTCCTCAGCTTTCAAGCCAATCATGATCTCTTTGTCAATCCACTGAATCGAGTCGATCGATTCAGGTGAGATAGCTACTTTTCTACCAGGTAACCAATTGCCTGTATCAACAATTAAGTAATGTATGACCCATGAGTTATCGTCAATGACAAAGTCGATGACACGTCCAAACTCTTCATAGTCCATTCCAACCACGTTATATCCAAACATTTGACCTGATAGTTCGTTGACACTTCTTACATAGGAATGATGATCATCCAGTTGAGTATCGTAGTGCTCCTCTTCCTTATTAGATAAGATCGGGATATTGCCAGGTCCCCATAGACCTTCTCCAATCCAATAAGGTGTCCAGCCAAAGTAGCGATGAAGCTCTATCTCCTGCAGACGAGTGATCGGCTGGTGTTCTCCTTCTCCTACAGAAGGGCTGTTTTTAATTTGATCTGTTGATGCGAATATCGAAATTCTACTGTTAACTAACGCAACATTATCGAAGGAGACGGGCGATACTAACACTTTTTTCCCTGGCAGCCATTTTCGTGTATCGATAACTAAGTAGCGTACCGTCCACTTTTCACTATCAAAGTATAAGTCTTTTATTTTTCCTAATTCTCCGTCTGTAGCTTGTACGATACAAGATTGAATGGAACTAGCTTTGTAAAGCATGATGAACTCCTCCTTTTTAGTTGGTGTATTTGTTAGATAACCATTTTTCGGATGGGATAAACATATATTGCAAGAAAAGGGGGAATATACTTATTGCTAGACTTTTTTTGTGGTGTCAATCCTTGTCACCACTATTGAAAAAAATTTTAAAGAAACTTCGTTGATCCGATAGACAAACTAAGTTAATGGTGATACAATAACTTTGTAAACGGAAATATTCAAATTAATGTAAGGTTTACTAGACTAAGGATTTAATACATAAGAATCGGTCTATTAAAAATTGTCTTCAATATGAAAGCGCTAACAATCAGGGTTTAAAGGAGACTGCTATCAATTGCTGCATCGTTAAGGTGAATGGCGGGTTGTCTCAAAGCAGGTTATTCATTGGTGTTAGTTAGCCTTGCTAATTAATATAAAAAACAGAAAAAACAGGAGGTCGATTGTTTTGTTTAAAAGGGATGCTTACGTTGCTTCAACCTTAGCTTTATCGCTTGGCCTTATTGCTTGTTCATCTTCTAATGAATCAGGAGGGTCTGAAACTACTACTGATAGTTAAGAATTATCTTTAATATGAAAGCGCTAACAATTAAGTCTAAAGGAGACTGCTATCAATTGCTGCATCGTTAAGGTGAATGGCGGGTTGTCTCAAAGCAAAGTTATTCATTGGTGTTAGTTAGCCTTGCTAATTAATATAAAAAAACAGAAAAAACAGGAGGTCGATTGTGTTGTTTAAAAGGATTGCTTACGTTGCTTCAACCTTAGCTTTATCGCTTGGCCTTATTGCTTGTTCATCTTCTAATGAATCAGGGGGAACGGAATCTACTACTGATAGTTCAAACGCTTCTTCTGGTGAAAACGTCGAATTGACGATGTGGGCATTCCCTGGTATGGGTTTAGATGAACAAATTAAAAAATACCAAGAGGAAAATCCAAATGTAACGATTAAATTACAAGAAACTCCTTACGGTGACCATCACCAAAATCTAGTAACAGCTCTAGCATCAGGTTCTGGAGCTCCAGATGTAGCGGTAATTGAGTCAGAATATATTGAAAGGTTAAAAGAGAATCAAAATCAGTTTCATAACTTAAAAGATTATGGTGCAGATGACATTGCAGGTGATTACCTAGAGTGGAGATGGAGAGAAGCATCTTCTATTGATGGATCATTTGTACTAGGTATCCCAACAGATGTAGGTCCAATGGCAATGGCTTATCGTGTTGATATTTTTGAAGAGACAGGACTTCCAACTGATCCAGATGAAGTAAGTGAAGCTCTTGGCACATGGGAAGAGTATATTGAAGCTGGACGTCAAATTAAAGAAGCGACTGGTGGATATATGTTTAACTTCGCTTCTGATATGTTCCGCGTTGTGCGTGATCAAGGTCAAGAGCAGTACTTTGATATGGAAGGGAACTTTATCCTTGAAGAATCAGAACAAATCAAAAGAGCATGGGATTTAGCAGTAGAAGCACAAGATATTTCTGCAAATATCGAACGCGAATCTACAGAGTGGGGTGCAGCGGTAGCACGCGGCGACTTTGCTACAGTATTCCTGCCTCCTTGGATGTTACAACAAATTAAAGATAATGCACCTGAAACAGAAGGTTTATGGAATGTTACACAAATTCCTGAAGCATCAGGTAACTGGGGTGGATCACTATTATCGATACCAGCTCAAAGCAAGAATGCTGAATCGGCATATGAATTCATTGCGTGGTTAAATGCACCACAACAACAACTAGAAATCTTTAAAGAAAGAGGGAACTTCCCATCAACGCCAAGTGTTTATGACAATGAGGAATTACAATCTTTCTCTGATCCATTCTTCACTCGTGACGACTTAGGAAGCATGTTAGCAGAAGCTGCCGGGCGTGTTGAATACGTGTACAGATCTCCTGAAACAAGAGCCCTCAATATAATCATGCGTGATGCTGTAGCATCCATTGAAGATGGAACAGCAACAGCTGAGCAAGCATGGAATACAGCTGTAGAAGAAGCAAAGAGACAAATATCTC
Organism: Halalkalibacter flavus; assembly: GCF_036663575.1. NCBI lineage: Bacteria > Bacillati > Bacillota > Bacilli > Caryophanales > Bacillaceae > Halalkalibacter > Halalkalibacter flavus. Next base: position 121,649 of record NZ_JAWRVK010000007.1, on the reverse strand, counting down.
GTTAATGAAATTGTTCTAAATAGTAAATATAAGAAGCTGAGTTTACACAGCTTCTTATATTTTTAAAGGAATTTTGTCTAAAAAGGGAGGTTTTTGCTGTGGCGACAAAGAGTGCATTAGAAACAAGTACTACTAAACCGGTATCCGTTACGAAAAAGAAAAACCCTAAACTTTTTGATCAGCTCGCTGGGTATGCGTTTATATCACCTTTTTTTATCATATTTGCTATATTTGGTGTCTATCCTCTTTTTTTTACCGCGTATCTTTCTCTACATAGATGGGATATTTTAGGTGAGAAGGTATTTATAGGTTTTGATAACTATATCGCTTTGTTCACGAATGATCCGTTGTTCTGGAAAGCGGTTGGAAATACATTCAGCATTTGGTTTATTTCAACGGTACCTCAGCTTATGCTTGCATTAGTGTTAGCCTTTTTATTAAATCAAGCGTTTTTAAAAGGAAAAGGACTATTTCGATTGGCAGTCTTTATGCCGAATATTACGTCTGTTGTAGCCGTTGCCATTATCTTCTCCGCGATGTTTGGAACGAATTATGGTGTCATCAACTATGTCGTGACTCTTTTCGGATTCGATCCAATCAATTGGAGCGGCTCTTATCTTGGAACACATGTTGCCATTTCTGCAATGGTTATGTGGCGTTGGGTAGGGTATAACACCATTATTTATCTTGCTGGTTTACAAGGGATTTCAAAAGATATGTATGAAGCGGCAACGATCGATGGAGCTAACAAAACACAGCAATTTTTCTTTATTACGATCCCACTAATGAAACCGATTATTTTATTTACAGTGATCTTATCAACAATCGGGGGAATGCAAATCTTCGCAGAGCCTTTCCTATTTGGACGCGGTGCAAGTAACCAAGGCTTAACGATGACTCTATACCTCTATGAAGAAGCGTTTACTCGTTTTGCATTTGGATATGCATCAGCGATTGCATGGGTGTTATTCTTAATCATTATCATCTTCTCACTCATTAATCTGTTTATCACTCAACGGATTAAATCTTAGTCATTAGGGAGGGACAAACAATGAACGAAGCAGGACAAAGAAAGTTACCTAAAATAGCCCTTTATCTTTTTTTAGGTTTTACATCGATTTTGTCAGTATTTCCGTTTTACTGGATGTTTGTAATCGGATCGAATACGAATTCGGAAGTAAATAAAATTCCTCCAGTGCTACTTCCTGGGGAGCAATTTATGACAAATGTGGCGAAAGTCTTTGAGCGGATCGACTTTTTCGGAGCGCTTTGGAATTCGTTTGTGATTTCAACCGCCATTACATTTTTTGTACTATTCTTTAGTTCATTAGCAGGGTATGCTTTTGCCAAAATAGAGTTTAAAGGAAAGAAGTTCTTTTTTATCTTTTTGCTGGCAACGATGATGGTTCCGCCGCAATTAGGTTTGATCCCATCGTTTATGATTATTAGTTCATTAGGATGGGTCGATACGCTACAAGCTGTAATCGTACCAGGTATGGTAAGTGCCTTTGGCGTATTTTTCATGAGACAGTATGTTGCGACATCGATACCGAACGATTTAATTGAAGCGGCAAAAATAGATGGTTGTAACCACTTACGAATCTATTGGAATATAATTGTACCTGCAATCAAGCCGGCATTTGCTACGCTAGGCATTATTACGTATATGAATGCATGGAACGACTTCTTATGGCCATTAATTGTTTTAAAAGACTCCAGCGTTCATACCATTCAAATCGCGTTACGAACATTAAACGATGCCTATACGACCGACTATCCAATGGTATTAGCAGGGACGTTTTTAGCAACGATTCCAATATTGATTGTCTTCTTAATTTTTAACAGACAATTTATTGCAGGGATTACAGAGGGTGCTGTTAAAAGTTAAGTGAAATGTAAAGATAGAAAGGGGATACTAGATAGAATAAAGAACCTAGCATCTTCCTTTCCTTTCCCTGCGATGGGCTATGTAAGGGATTGTTCCTTACGTTTAGGTATCCGTTTTTAATAGTTGAGAGGGGAATTTTCAATGTTTAAATTTACGACTTATGTTGAATGGCTGTGGGAAGTAATCAAGCTCCATATTTTATGGATTGGCTATTTGTTTAGAGGAGCGGTTGTACTTGGCTTCTTTCCTGCGACAACAGCCGTCTATGCGGTCGCTCGCTACTGGTTGAAACATGGAGATACGGAAAGGGTAAGCGTCTTATTTAAAAAGTTTTATAAAGAAAACTTTAAAACATCTAATTATCTAGGCTGGATCGTCTTGTTTGCGAGTTTCATTGTTTGTTTGAATTGGTTTTACATCCCGTATGTGGAGCAAATGCTGCTTAAATTCGTGATGTATGGGATTGTTATTACCTTTACCTTCTTGTTAATCCTAACAAGTTTGTATGTATTCCCTGTGATCGCAAACTATCAGCTTCAGCTCGTTCATTACGTCATTATTGGAGTAAAGATTGGTCTTTCCTATTTCCCATATACCATTTTACAAGTCGTGCTGATAACAGGTTTAACGATGATGTATGTCAGGTTTCCACAGTTGACGCTCATCTTTGGAATTGTCCCTATTACATTCGTCCAAATGTATATATGCAACCATGTGTTTAGAAAGTTGAATCATGAGCAGATAAGTACGACGTAATAAAGAGAGGTAAGAGCTCCAGCGGTAATTCTCTGGGGGGAATCCATATAGGTGGAGAAGCTGGATTCTTTACATCTTGTGTTTAATAAGCTAGTATTGACACGCCTCTCACGTTTTGAGAGGCGTATTTTTTTTAGATCTAAGTTTAACGAAAAACAGAGTAAACTCATTCTTGAACAACACCTGACGAGTATTATAGAATAAGAATTCAAATTTTGGATAAAAAAACTGAATGAAATATCCCGTAGTGAAGGCCACAAGAACGGTCGCCATTCCAATCGCGCCATCAAAGAAAAATGCAAGAGTGAGTGCAAAACTTTCTGCAATTAATTTTGCGATTCTTAAACTAAAACCGAACCTTTCATGGATAACCTGCATCAGACGATCCATTGGGTTTGCAGGAAATTTTGCCTGCAGGTAAATTGAAACCCCTATCCCTAAAATCATAATACCTGTCAACACGACCATAATTTGAACAATGAGATTTTGAGGAGCAAAGTTTTTTAGACCGATTAACAGCCAAAAATCGATCAGAGATCCGGTCAGAAATATCGTTAATACAGAAAGTATTTCTGGTTTTTTCTTTAATATTAAGGAATTAATTAATATGACCAAAACTCCATTAATCACCGCGCATGTACCTATGGTTAAATTCCATAATTGTGATTGCCCAATGGCAAGAGCTTCCCAAGGTGATGCCCCTAAACTCGCTTTTATAATTAACGAACATCCTAAGGTTAAAATAAATTGACCTATAAAAAAGAACATGATCCTTCTTAACAACATGGTAATCCCCTCTAATCTTCTAGTAATTTTATATGAAACATCTTGCTCTTCTTTCCGGCTGTTTGATTACTCCTAAAAACATTTATACCTTCTTCAGGATGAACGAAGTGATTGATTTAATCAGTTTAATCCCCATTAGAACGGTAGTTGAGGAGGTAGGTTAGTCGCTTTAAACTGAAATAATCATAAAAGGATTGAAGGAACAAAACAATTAAACATCTTGTTATTATGATTAAAATTGTTCCATATCTTGCTTTATTTTATAGAAAGGGTTTTCATAAAAAATGATAGAATAGAGAGAGACTTGGAATGAAAGAGGGGATTTACATGGAAAATAAAATGATTACTCACCCCCCTATCCTGGCATATATCGGGAAAATAAGTGATAAACCTAATTGGAGTTTCCCAAGCCATAAGCATGATGATCTTAGTGAAATCATCTATATATTTGGTGGAGAAGGAGAGTTCCGGATAGACGGGCAGCCATTTACTGCCAAAAAAGGGGATATGCTGATTTATAACAAAGGGGTACTTCATGAAGAAAGATCTTCAGCTGTGCACCCTTTAAAGGCTTTTTATTGTGGTGTTTCAAATTTAAAAATAGAAGGTTTTCCCGACGGTTTTGTTCTTCCAACCGGAGTGTCCCCGCATATTGAAAGAAACAAATACTCAGATAAGGTAGAGACCCTGTTTTCGATGATATTTGAAGAATCAACGATTCAGGCCCAAGGACACAAAACGATCAGCGAAAACTTTTTAACTTCGATCATTCTTCTCATTCAAAGAATGGTTCAGCTGGATAACATTAATCCTACAAAAAGTGATACGGTCGTACTTGCGCTGCAAATTAAAGAATATTTGGATAAGAATTATCATAAACATTTGACCTTGAATGAAATAGCACGCGAATTTCATATGAACCCATATTATCTATCGCATGTATTTAATGACATGTACAACGATTCGCCTATTAACTATTTGATTTCTCGAAGGATGGGAGAAGGGAAAAGACTATTAATTAACACCAATATGAAAGTACGGGAGATCGCTAGTCTGCTAGGCTATGAAAACCCAAACTATTTTACAAGAATCTTCACAAAAACAATGGGTGAATCCCCTCTTCAGTTTAAAAGAAGTGAAACAAAAGAACGTTTGGATATGAATGGAAAAACATAATAGGGAATGGTTGGATTTTATTTGATCACAAATTGGATTAATAATATAAATATCTTTTGAAGGAACAGGCTTAGGCTTGTTCCGTTTTTTTTCTATAAGTCAAACAAATTTTTTAAAAAAGAAGTGCAGAGACTTCAGAGGCACTGTCAAAGACTTAACTATATTTTAATTGACGGAAAAGGGTTTTCATATTAATATTATCAAAAATAACCAAGAGTTAATCAACATATCACTAAAATTCAATCATGGTTTTGTGATAAATTACTACAGTATACTTTTTTTGTGAATTTAGGTAAAGATTTTTATCAACCTGTATCTTTACATTATTCATTATTCACTTAATTTTCTTCGGATTGAGCATGATATAGCCGATTACAAATTCTATATATACAAGTATTTAAAGAGAGGAGGGGGAAGAATTGAAGAAACGGTCAATATTTTTACTTATAACCTTTATTTTTACTGCTATTGTAGTCAGTTTTATTTCGTTTAAAGAAGAAAAAGAAAAAACGAACGTTGTTGTTGTTGTAAAAGAGTTAAATTCACAGTATTTTCAAATTATCAAAGCTGGTGTTGAGAAGGGATTTGAAGACTTAGGATTAGGAGGGAGTGTAATTGCTCCTATAAATGGTACTGTTGAAGAACAGGTGGAAATGTTAGAGAACGTTTTGAAAGAAAAGCCGGATATATTAATTGTCTCTCCTATCTCTCCAGATCCGATAATACCAGTATTAGACCGATTTGCTGACCAGAATATACCAGTTCTTCTTTTGGATACGGATGACCCTTGGGAAAATAAGACGGCCTACATTGGTACCGATAACTATGATTTAGGTAGAAAAGCAGGGATGTTATTAGCATCCGAACTACAGCCTGGTGATAAAGTTGCCATGATAGGAGGAGATAATCCAGTGATATCAGGTAGACGTATGAATGGTGCAAAAATTAGTTTAGAGGCGGTAGGGATCCATATTGCATCAGAAAAGACGAGTATCTCTGAATTATCCAATGATCCAATTCAAATAAAAGAAGCAATAGAAGAGATTTTACAGGATCACCCGGATTTAGCTGGGGTTATAGCCGTCAATGATATCAGTGCTATCCATGTATTGGAGACGCTAAAAGAAGATGGTTTAAACATACCGGTTATTGGAGCGGATGGAATTGTTGACATGCTTGAATTAATCGAAAAAGGCACGTTACAAGGTACTGTCGTACAAAACCCATATGATATGGGATATTTAAGTGTTCTAACAGCATTAAAAGTAACGAATGGAGATACGTTTGAAATGCATGTCGATAGTGGTGTTGATTTAATTGTTAAGGAAAATGCAAGGCGAAGGCTAGAATTTTTAAAGAAATTGCTCTCAGATTTAGGCCCTCTTTTCAGACAAAGTGATTTACATCATCAAGTGATAACCAGCTAGAACTCGTTAACATTTCTATTTTCTTTTAAAAAGGCTGTAAAGATTGTGGCTATGAAATAGTTTTCCCTCATAAGTGAAATGGAGCGCAATGGAACGAACATGTGAAGGAAAACAACAAATTATGCGAAAACAGCCTTTAAAAATTAACAAAAGAAGGGATGTCTCAAAAGGTCAATAAACTTTTGAGACATCCCCTTTTAGTTATTATTCAAAATTAAATTTACAAAAGACAAATTGGTATAAAGAACGGTTTTTAAAAGCAAACTTTTCTGAACTTACCAGGAGTCATCCCCCCCGTAGATTTAGAGAATGCTTTAATAAAATGACCTATCCCATAAAAACCACAATCCTCACTTATTTGTTCTACTGAGAGATTGGTTTGCACTAATAAATTCTTAGCCTGAATTAAACGATAATTTAGTATATATTGGTATGGACTAGTTCCCATATATTTTTTAAACGTTCGGCAAAAATGAGAAGTACTTAAGTTCGATATTTCGCTAAGCTTCTCGATCGTAATTTTAGATGAAAAATTTTCATTTATATGAGTCAGAGCTGCTTGAATTTCCGGAGGAACTTTGGCCATGTTTGCATCTCTGCTTTCAAAGGTGTTGCGTGTACTTTCTAATAAATTCCCTAACAACTCATAAATTTCTAAGGAAATGTTAAAGTCAATTTCTTGGTTTGATGCCAAGAGCGATAAAATATCAGGAATATTGTTTTTATCGGAAGGGAGTGTAAATAGACAACCTTGTCTTTGGTATATCTCGTTATATAAATCTTGTGTACCTTTTCCTGAAAAATGAATAAATTGGAACTCGGCTTCTTCTGTTACATGATAATTGTTTTTTTCTTTGCAATCTAATAGGACAATATCACCTTTTTTTGCAACAAATGATTGATCAAGATAATGAAAGTGCATCGATCCTCTTTTAATAAAAAAAATGAGAAAAGAGTCCATATAATCACGCCTAATGCTGTAAGGCGCATCTACGATATATTCCCCACCCCATAGTACATAAAAGTACAATTTTTTCGTTAATTCCGAAGGTTCATAAAAATATAATCCCTTTTTTGTCTTGAGTCCTGGTTCTACATTTGGAATGTAATAATTCATTTTTATCACCCTTAGAAATAAGTAAATTTCAAAATAATCATGTGTGCATTTAGTATATTTCATCAATAAAAGAATGTAAAACGCTATAGACAACTAAAAATAAAATAATCAAAAAGCAAGAATATACATTTTTCGAGCAAAGATTTACAGGGTAGTAAAGAGAAATATGCATTAAACTAAAGTTGTAATTGCGGATGAGCACAAGAAAATGCATCTATTGAAATCGATTACAAATCAAAGGGTGTTTTAAGGGCTTAATGAGGTTAAAAGAATGAGACCTGTAATGATTATCGCTTTTATGTGTTAAGTGTTTACATCAACAGATGAAAGTTAATTTTGGATTTTTTATGGTGTGGATATTTTCCCACAAAGAAAGGAGAAGTTTACATGCGTTTAGCTTATGATCCGTCACATTTTCGTGATAACACAAATTTAAAAGATACGATCGATGCCGTAGCTCGTCTAGGGTATGAATATGTAGAATTATCACCACGTAAAGATTTTATTTGGTTTTATGAATATCCAAAGGTAGATAAGCAGATGATCAAAGATCTTAAGAAATATTGCTCAGATGCTGGGGTGAAGATCTCTTCGGTCCTTCCTGTTCAACAATGGTCTTCTCCAAATGAGGAAGAACGTCAAGCAGCCGTGCGAAATTGGAAGCGTTGTATTGAAATCACTTCTGAATTAGGAGTCGATTTAATGAACAGTGAATTTGCTGGTGACATAAGTCGTCCGGTTGAAAGTGAAGCTGCTTTTGTGAAATCAATGTATGAACTCATGCCACTTTTTGAAAAAGAAGGCATTAGACTGAATTTACAATCGCATCCGAATGATTTCATTGAGTTGAATACAGAAGCAATTCGAATGATCCGTGCACTCGATAAAGATTGGATTAAGTTGGTCTATTCTGTTGCCCATGCGTTCTTCTATGATGATGGAATTGGCGATGTAGAGAAACACTTAGAAGAAGCAGGAGATTTATTAGATCATGTTCTCATTGCTGACACTCTTAATCATAAAGCGGCATTTGGATTACGTTATATTGTGAATCCACCTGATGCAAAAGTAACCATTCATCAGCACCTAAATCCTGGTGAAGGGGAAGTAAACTTTGATGCATTATATCGCAAGCTTAGAGAAATGAAATTTGATGGAATTGTAACAAATTCAGTCTTCGCTTATCCTGATCGACCAGAATGGTCAAATGAGCTAACGCTGAAATCCATCAAAGAGGGATTAAACATTTAAGTAAGAATGTAACTGTATAGTATGATTTTATTAGATTAATGAAATTAAATATGGAGGAACACACTCCTTTTAAGTTTTTTTGCAAATTAGCAATTTTTGCTTCAGGGGTGTGCCAAAAGGACTGTTGTTGACCTTTTGGTACACTTTTCTTTATTAGTAGAAATGAAATTGTATTTCATGTTCTCAAAATAAAGACAAAAAGCTATAGAAAAAAATTCTACATTTTTTATTCTACTAATAGAAAACGTTTTCATTAATTGTCAGGCTTTTTTGTAAAATAAAGGCTTCAGCCACTAACATAATAAATAATAATTTCGTTAATAATAATGGATATATTTGATAACGATTTCATTAACAGTTTTAGAGTTAGTTTGAAGAAGCTATTCAAAAACAATGGAATGAATTAATTTTCATATTGGGGAAAAGTTGCAAGAGATTATGACATTTGGAAATAAATAAGGGGGGAGAAGGATTATCCTTCACTTTTATGAAAAATAACAAACGATATTATATTTTATTTGTAGCCGCAGTGGCTTCTTTAGGTGGACTTCTATTTGGTTATGACACAGCAGTTATTGCAGGTGCAGAACAATCCATACAATTATATTTAGTAGACAGCTTAGGGTTAAGTTCGTTTGTTCATGGGCTTACTGTATCTAGTGCATTGATTGGGTGTATTATCGGAGCAGTCATTTCTGGGATTTTGTCCAATAGAATCGGACGACGCAATACTCTCGTCATTGCAGCTGCGTTATTTTTTCTATCGGCACTAGGCTCAGCATACCCAGAGATTTTATTCTTTACTGCAGGTGAACCTAGTCTTGCATTGTTAGTTACTTTTAATATTTATAGAATCATAGGTGGTATTGGGGTAGGTTTAGCTTCAGCCATCGCACCAATTTACATTAGTGAAATGAGTCCTCAAAATATTAGAGGGAAAATGGTTGTTTTATACAGTATGTCTGTTGTTTTTGGCCAAACGATTGTATACGTTGTCAACTGGCAAATAGCCTTAGGTAGGACCACTGAGTGGATCAATGACATTGGATGGAGATTAATGTTTGCTTCAGAATTAATCCCAGCCGCATTATTTTTCTTCCTGCTGTTATTTATTCCGGAAACGCCAAGATACTTGGCTCTTAAAAACGAATATGACAAAGCATACAACTTATTAGAAAAGATCAATGGATCTAAACAAGTAGCAAGTGAAACTTTACAACAGATCAAACAATCTTTAAACACGAAAACAGAAAAAGTCAGCTTGTTTTATTATGGAAAGTTAGTATTGATCGTAGGTATGACTTTGGCAGTATTACAACAATTTATCGGCATAAATGTTATTCTATATTATGCTCCTCGGATCTTTGAAAATCTTGGTGCTGATCAGTCAACATCGATGTTCCAAACGATTTTTGTTGGAGCTATAGGAGTTCTTGTTTCCTTCATATCTTTCAAACTCATTGATAAAAGAGGAAGAAAGTTCTTACTTCTTTTCGGTTCTGCAGGATGTGCTATTTGTTTAACTGCAGTAGCAGCACTTTTCTTTGCAGGTATTCAAGGGATTCTTACACTATTATTTATTTTAGGGTTTGTAGCTGTCTTCCAGATGACTTGGGGACCTGTTACATGGGTTATCCTCTCGGAGCTATTCCCTAATAAGATTAGAGGCCAGGCTGTTGCGATTGCTGTAACATTAGTATGGGGAGCGAATTTAGCTGCTTCTTCTACATTCCCGCCACTAAATGAAGCTTTAGGCACAGGAGTTTTCCTTATTTACGGCCTTATTAGTACGTTCGCCTTTTTCTTTGTACTGAAATTCGTTCCTGAAACGAAGAATAAATCACTTGAAGAAATTGAAGAGACTTGGCTCGCTGAAAAAAAAATTGAACTAGAAACAACAGATATGGCTCCTGATAGAAAAGCGAATTAAATTTGATTGAAATTAGATAAAAACATGTATTTTTAAATATTGTAATTGATTGAAATTTTAAAAGTTGTTTTTACAGTGGAATACTTTTTTTCAAAAGAAATGGGAAGTTTAAAAAATGCGTTTAGCTTATGATCCGTCACATTATCGTGATAACACAAATTTAAAAGATACAATCGATGCCGTAGCCAGATTAGGGTATGAATATGTAGAATTATCACCGCGTAAAGATTTTATTTGGTTTTATGAGTATCCAAAGGTAGATAAGCAGATGATCAAAGATCTTAAGAAATATTGCTCAGATGCTGGGGTGAAAATCTCTTCGGTCCTTCCTGTTCAACAATGGTCTTCTCCAAATGAGGAAGAACGTCAAGCGGCAGTGCGAAATTGGAAGCGTTGTATTGAAATCACTTCTGAATTAGGAGTCGATTTAATGAACAGTGAATTTGCTGGTGACATAAGCCGTCCGGTAGAAAGTGAAGCGGCTTTTGTGAAATCAATGTATGAATTAATGCCACTTTTTGAAAAAGAAGGCATTAGACTAAATTTACAATCGCACCCGAATGATTTTATTGAGTTGAATACAGAAGCGATTCGAATGATTCGTGCACTCGATAAAGATTGGATTAAGTTGGTCTATTCTGTTGCCCATGCTTTCTTCTATGATGATGGAATTGGCGATGTAGAGAAACACTTAGAAGAAGCAGGAGATTTATTAGATCACGTTCTCATTGCCGACACGCTAAATCATAAAGCGGCATTTGGATTACGTTACATTGTGAATCCACCTGATGCAAAAGTAACGATTCATCAGCACCTAAATCCTGGTGAAGGGGAAGTAAACTTTGACGCATTATATCGCAAGCTAAGAGAAATGAAATTTGATGGAATTGTAACCAATTCAGTCTTCGCTTATCCTGATCGTCCAGAATGGTCAAATGAGTTAACGCTGAAATCAATTAAAGAGGGATTATATATATAAGTAAGAAATATAACTGTATAGTGTGCTCCTTTAGATTACCGTAAAAGCAGCTAGAGACGAAACTCTAGCTGCTTTTAGTAGGTTACAATAAACCAAAAGTTATCCAAAAAATAATCAAAAAAGCACTAATCTACAGTTTTCGAGCAAGATTTTATAGAGTAGAAACGAAGAATATGCATTAAACTAAAGCCAGATACAAAAACAACAAGCCTTATTATCGTGAGGGGGAACAACTAATGAAATTAGCATTCAACGAAGGGACAACATGGGAAAGTGCATCTCTTCAGCAAAATCTAGAGTATTGTGAAAAACATGGTTATGATTATATTGAAATTCGTGCAATTGACCAGTTAATTGACTATTTAAAAGAAAATACATTAGATGATTTAAAAGAATATTTTGACAGCCATAAAATTAAACCGCTTTCTTTAAACGCATTATGCTTCTTTAATAATCGTACAAAAGAAGACGAAGAAAAAATCATTGAAGAATTCAAAGAATATTTAGAGATTTGTAAAAAAATAAATTGTGAATATATCGCTGTCGTTCCTTCAAATATTGATGTAACGGAAAAAGGAAAAACATTAACAGAAGAAGTTAATGCAAGTTGTGTTCGAGTATTAACACATCTATCTGATTTAGCAGAGCCTTATGGAGTCAAGATTGCATTTGAGTTTATTGGAATTCCAGAAAATACGGTAAACACTTTTGCACAAGCATATAGCATTGTAAAAGAAATTGATAGAGATAATGTTGGCCTTGTGTATGATACGTTTCAATTCACTGGAATGGGATCAAGATTTGAGGATGTAACAGAAGAAACAGCAGAAAAAATATTTATTTTCCACATTAATGATGTAGATGGTTTTCCGGTTGGACAAATGCGTGATACAGATCGTGTATGGCCAGGTCATGGTGTAATTGATTTAGAAGCTCATTTGAATAAATTGAAAGAATTAAACTACGATTTCGTAGCATCTGTTGAGTTATTCAGACCAGAATATTATCAAATGGATCCTGAAGAAGTAATTAAAAAAGCAAAAGAAACTACGTTAGAAGTATTGGAACAGTATAATTACTCACGCGCTTAGGAATAAAAAAATTTTACGAAGAAAATGAAATCGTTTTAACTTATTATTAGGAGGAATATCATTATGACTTTAAGATTTGGTGTAGTTGGAACAGGTGCAATCGGGAGAGAACATATTAATCGAATTACAAATTCATTATCTGGTGGGGAAATTGTTGCCGTAACAGATGTTAATCAAGATTCGGCGAAACAAACGGTTGAACAATACCATTTAGATGCTGTTGTATATCCAGATGATAAAACATTAATTGCAGATGAGAATGTCGATGTAGTTGTTGTAACAAGCTGGGGACCTGCTCATGAAGCAACTGTATTAGCAGCTGTTGAAGCTGGAAAATATGTATTCTGTGAAAAACCTTTAGCAACAACTGCAGAAGGATGCCTACGAATTGTTGAAGCAGAAATGAAACAAGGCAAAAAACTAGTTCAAGTTGGTTTCATGCGCCGTTATGACAGCGGTTATGTTCAATTAAAAGAAGCGATTGATAAAGGAGAAATTGGTCAGCCATTAATGGTTCGAGCTGTACACCGTAACCCAGAAGTGGGTGAGTCTTACGTGACAGAAATGGCTGTTGTAGATACATTAATTCACGAGATTGATGCATTACACTGGTTAGTGAATGATGATTATAAATCAGTACAAGTTGTATTTCCAAGAAAAACAAAATATGCACATGATAAAGTACAAGACCCACAGCTATTCACAATTGAAACAAACAGTGGAATTGTGATGAATGTCGAAGTGTTTGTAAATTGTAAGTATGGCTACGATATTCAATGTGAAGTTATTGGTGAAGACGGTGTGGCTTATTTACCAGAATTCCCAAGTGTCGTTACGCGTAAAAACGGTAAATTAAGCTCTGGCATCTTACAAGATTGGAAATATCGTTTTATGGATGCATACGATGTGGAAATCCAAGACTTTATTGATTCTGTTGTTAAAAAAGGTGAGCCTCAAGGTCCAACATCATGGGATGGCTATATCGCAGCTGTAACAGCTGACGCATGCGTGAAAGCACAGAAAACAGGTGAGAAAGAGTCTATTTCACTTCAAGTAAAACCTGCATTTTACAGTGGAAAATCTGTATGCGAAACACTTTAATTTATAAAGCTATTTAAGCTAAAAAGTATATTAGGTTAGATCGTTTGTTGGCATGAGCCCAGTATTGTACTGGGCTCATGCCTTTTAATTTTGAAGGTGTTTTTTAGAGGTCAATTATATGAATTCTAGAGTTTGTTCAAAAAGGAAAAATCACCCCTTTTTGAACAGACTCTTCTATTAAAAAGTAGATATTAAATGGTAAGATTCCGGAATTCCGTTGGAGTAAAACCGACCTTTTTATAAAAGATATTTATAAAGCCTGAGCTGCTGCTGTATCCTACTTGGTAAGCTATATCAGCTATAGCAAGCTTAGAAGTTTTTAATAGAGTTTTGGCCGTATCAATTCGGTTTTTTGTTGCAAATTCAATAGGAGCATATCCCGTTTCTAATTTAAAAATATGAGAGAAATAATAAGGACTTAAATTTACATAGCTTGCAATCTCTTTTAATGTGATCTGTCTATCTAGGTTTTCTTTAATATATTGAATCGCTTCGTCAACGGGGGATCTTTCATTCTTTTGTTTTTCGGATTTTATCGTGAGACTATTAATCATTGTATAAATCATACATGTAGAATCAGAGATGGACATTTCCTGTTCCTGATAATAAGTATAGATCATTTGATAAAGTTGTTTTCCTACCTCTATATTTCGTTTACTTTGAAAGAAAAATCCGTGCTGTTTAATAATATAGCTACATAATTCATGTGAATTCGGTCCATCAAAGTGTATATAGATAAATTCCAGTCCTTCAGTACCGTAATAATGGTGGGGTTCACGGCAGTCGATTAACAAAATATCTCCTTTTTTGGCTGTTACAGATTTATCTTGATAGTTTACATGAAGGTCTCCATTTCGAATATAAACTAATAGAAAGTAAGGGAAGTAATCACGTTTAATATTGTAGTCAGCATTACAATAATAATGGCCACAGCAGATCAAATGGTAATAATACTTTTTGATTGTTTCAGACGGTGTAAAAAAGTAATAATGGGAGCCATCTAGTACTCCGGGTTCATTAAGCAACATATTTTTACTCCTTTCACCTAGCTTTAAATTCATTATATGGTTGCGTTTTCATAAAAGCAAGAATGATGAATAGAAAAGCAATTTCATGTATTTTTGTTTCCGGTGATTATAGATATACTTATAACAGTCATAGAATATCACTGCATATTTCATAAGCTTCTTTTGAGCTGAAAAAAGCAATATTAAGATACTTAATGTGAAAGTGAGGAATTGGTATGTTGAATGGAGAGAAAAAAATTGCAAGACCTTTACGTTGGGCAATGGTAGGTGGGGGAAGACTTAGTCAAGTAGGCTATAAACACCGTACAGGAGCACTTAGAGACAATACAGCTTTTCAATTAGTAGCAGGTGCATTCGATATCGATCCTGAAAGAGGAAGAGATTTCGGCGTGAATATTGGTGTTAAGGAAGACCGCTGCTATTCAGATTATAAAACGATGTTCGCCGAGGAAAAGAAACGAGAAGGTGGAATTGAAGTTGTTTCTATCGCGACACCAAATGGTACACATTATGAAATTTGTAAGGCAGCACTAGAGGCTGATCTTCATGTCATTTGTGAGAAACCTTTATTTTTCACTACCGAAGAGGTCTTGGAGATTAAGAAGCTAGCAGAAGAAAAAGGAAAAATTGTAGGAGTAACATATGGATTCTCTGGCAATCAGATGTTACTTCAAATGAGAGCAATGATTGAAAAGGGCGATATTGGCGATATTCGTATGGTAGAGCTTCAGTATACACATGGTTTTAATGCTACAGATGAAGCAGACATATACAGTGCCGCACAAAAGTGGCGTGTTGATCCGAAGATTGCTGGTCCGAGTTTTGTCTTAGGTGATCTTTCCACACACACATATTATATGTCCCAATTGATTATGCCTAATATGAAAATTAGTAAATTGCTTTGTGACCGTCAAAGCTTTATCGAAAGCCGTGCACCACTAGAAGATAATGCCTATGTACTGATGCACTACGAAAATGGTGCAGTAGGAAGGCTGTGGACGTCATCTGTTAATGCAGGATGTATGGATGGCCATCGAATTCGCATTGTCGGTTCAAAAGCTAGTCTAGAATGGTGGGACAGCAAGCCTGGTGAGTTATCCTATGAAATCCAGGGCCAGCCAGCTCAAACGTTAATTCGCGCTATGCCTTACTTGGATGAAAGCTGCAATGCGGATGAAAGATTAGGAGCTTTGCATGTAGAAGGCCTATCTGATTCGTGGGCAAATATTTATCTCAAATTTGCTATTGCCATTGATGCTAAAAATCGTGGAGATCAAGCTACGTTAGATCATCTTGTTTATCCTGATATAAACGCAGGGCTAGAAGGAGTCCGCTGGATTGAAAATTGTGTCCGTTCAGCTGACCAAGGGTCTGTTTGGGTTGATTTTGAATATGAACAAAATACGCAGTTAGTATAATTCGTTTAAGCATTATTCAATTTTTAACGTCATTATAAACACAAGGGGGTGTTTCAAAGGTCTGTTTTTGGCCTTTTGAAGACACCCCCTTCTGTTAATGATTAAATCCTAAATGCACATGATAGATAGTTTAAAACTTATTATTACTAAACAATTTTAAAGAGGAAGGATGCTATGAATGTGAATACTCCGTTCGAAGCCTACAACAGTAGATGAAAAATATCAATGTCCGTAATTATAAAAAAGAGGGCATACACAGATAAAAAACAATAATGATCAGTTTTTGTATTCTTTAGTTTATTGAGAGCGCTTTAATAATTGTAGGAAATCAGACTTAATCTAATAGAGAAAGCCAATAAGCAGTAAGTACTGACTGAATGTAGAGGTGATGTATATGAGTATAAAAATATCAGGAGCTCCTTGTTGTTGGGGAGTAGATGACCCAAAAAACCCTTATCTTCCACCATGGGAGAGGGTACTGCAAGAAACATCTCAAGCAGGTTATAAAGGAATTGAGTTGGGGCCTTATGGTTACATCCCAATGGACATAGAGAGAGTTCAAGAGGAACTTTCTAAAAATAATTTAACCATTATAGCTGGTACAATTTTTGATGATTTGGTGTCTGAAACGAATCTCGAAAACTTATTAAAACAGGTCGATGATATTTGTTCTCTTATTACAAAACTTCCACCAGCTCCACAGGAAGAAGGTCAGAACTTCCCTACTCCGTATCTAGTAATCATCGATTGGGGACATTACGAACGAGATTACAAAGCTGGTCATCCAGATCAAGCTGAACGTTTACCTGCAGAGGATTGGAATAGGATGATGGATCATATTCGCGCTATTTCTGAGAAGGCGTGGAAGCAATATGGAGTTCGCCCTGTTATTCATCCACACGCAGGAGGCTATATTGAGTTTGAAGATGAAATTAATAAGCTTATAGAAGACATACCGTATGAAACAGCAGGCCTTTGTTTAGATACAGGGCATCTATATTATTCAAAAATGGACCCAGTACAATGGCTGCGTGACTGCGCAGATCGAATCGATTACATTCATTTTAAGGATATAGATTTACAAATGTATGAAGAAGTAATGAACGAACACATTCGCTTTTTCGAAGCTTGTGGCAAAGGTGTGATGTGTCCGATTGGACAAGGAATCATTGATTATGATTCCATCCATCAATTACTTAAGGACATAAACTACCATGGCTACATCACGATTGAGCAAGAGCGTGACCCTAGAAATGCAGATACTAGTTTACAAGATGTTAGTCAAAGTTTGTCCTATCTAAAAAGTGTTGGTTATTAAGAATCAGAGAAAAGGGAAATAGATTATGATTAATGGTGAAAAGAAAATTAAGAATCCTATCCGTTGGGCAATGGTAGGAAGAAGATTAAATATCGATTTTAAAGCCATACCCGATAAAAAAAGCGGTATGGCTATTTTTATTTATATTTGTATAAAACAAAGCTATTGTTTATCATTATCTGTATAAAAAGGATAGGAGGACGCACTTGTTAATTAAAAAGTTTAAAATGCGCACGATCATCCTTTGGCTCGTTTGTATGGTTGTTCTTCTTTCCCTATTATTTACAGATCTTTTAGTAAGCAGATCGATAAATGATAATAGTGTACGTTATGAAGAAGAAAAAGCACTTACGGTCGCAAGGATTGTCGCACAATCAGAGATTGTCCAAAGTGGATTAGTAGAAGGAAGGGCTGAAGAGATTCAGCAATATGCTAATGACGTTCGTCAATCAGCCGAGGTTCTTTTCGTTGTTGTTATGGATATGAATGGGATACGGTATTCACATCCCAATCCTGAGTTAGTTGGACATCCCTTTGAAGGTGGAGACGAAGCTCAAGTTTTTGAAAATGAGGAGTATAGTTCGATATCTGAAGGGACTCTCACAACTTCATTACGTTCATTTTCTCCTGTTATGAATGAGAGGAATGAACAAATCGGTGCTGTTGCCGTAGGGATTTCATTAGAGCACATTCAAAAAATGATTAATCAAAACCACAAAAATATAATACTTGGATCACTTGTAGGGTTATTAGTAGGACTAATTGGTGCGCTACTCATTGTTAAATACATAAAGAAAACATTATATGGCTTAGAGCCTCCTGAAATAGCGAAGATATTAGAAGAAAGAAATGCAATGCTTCATTCCGTCCATGAAGGAATCATAGCAGTGGACAAAGATGGGAGAATTACACTTGTAAATAAATCAGCTTCGAATTTGTTTCATAAGGCTGGATTGCCACCCGAACCAATAGGGATGAATGTAACGGAGTATTTGCCAATGAATGGTCTCGAGCGAGTATTAAAAACAGGAAAACAAGAGCTTGGAGAAGAAATTAAGATTAATGAGATCTCTATTTTAGTGAACCGAGTTCCACTCATTGTTGATAATAAGGTTATCGGTGCGATTTCGACACTGAGGGATAAGACAGAAGTCAATGAGCTTGCCGAACAGCTAACAGGTGTAAAGCTTTATGTAGATGCGCTAAGGGCGCAATCTCATGAGGTAAAAAATAACCTGCATGTCATCCTTGGAATGGTACGAATTGGTGCATATGAACAACTAAAGACGTTTATTCTTGAATTAGTTAATCATAAAAATCATGAAATTGGGCAAGTGACAGATATTCAAGATGCCGTATTATCGGGATTTTTGTTAGGGAAATTGAGTTATGCTAGGGAATGTGGAGTTAAGCTTTCAGTAAAAAGTGAAAATGTTATTCCGAAACCAAAATCGGCTGATGTTAACCATGAGATCATCACGATTTTAGGTAATTTAATTAATAATTCAATTGAAGCAGTGGAAGATTGCACTTTTAAAAGAGTTGACGTCGTTCTATCGCTAAAGGAATCAAAGTTAAAGCTGGAAGTGAAGGACACTGGTCCAGGGATTAAGACGGAGGATTTAGAGGATATTTTTGAAAAAGGGTTTTCAACAAAAGGAGAAGAGCGTGGCTATGGTCTAGCTCTTGTAAAAGCAAGTATTGATGATCTTAATGGTAATATAACTATTGATACATTTACTGGTTTCGGGACAACCATTTCCGTTGAGATTCCATATGAAACAGGGGAGAATTCTATTGATTAAAGTATTAATTTTAGATGATGATCCAATGGTAGCTGAATTTAATAAACGGTACTTACAAGAAGTTGAAGGTTTTGAGTTAGTAGACATAGCTAAATCTTATAATGAAGCGTTGGAAGTAATCAATCATAAAGAAGTAGATTTACTGTTGTTGGATATTTATATGGCTGGGAAAAATGGTTTAGAATTGCTTCAACAGATTCGAAAAAAAGACAAATGGAAGATCGATGTGATTCTTGTGACAGCAGCTGATGATGTGGACTCGATCCAGACGGCTTTACGGTACGGAGCGGTAGATTACATTATAAAGCCTTTTGAATTTGAACGATTTAATCAAGCGTTAACGACCTATAGAGAAAAGAATCATTTGCTAACAAAGCAAAATTCTCTGAAACAGGAAGAACTAGATCGAAAAATTTTTCATCAAAATGAGAAGAAGCAGATGTCGTTACCAAAGGGGTTAACCTCCAATACTTTGCAAGTCATTGTGAACGCGATACTGGAAAAGGAAGCCGAACCGTTTTCCACTGATGAAATTGCCGAACAAGTACAAGTATCGCGTGTCTCTGTCAGAAAGTATATAAAATACTTGAAGGAAATTGGTGTACTTGGAGAGAGGATGACGTACGGGGCGATTGGAAGGCCAGTCTATTTATATGTAAACAAAGATTTAACGAAATCAACATTTCAGAATCTATTTTAAGCAGCCATTGGCTGCTTTTTTTAATTACAAAAGGTTTCTTAAGTTTCATAAACTGTCACAAATTGTTCGAATTTATTAAACTAACTGTAGATTATTTGGAACCGATTACAAGTAGGAGGAATTGAAATGAAGCCTAATAACTTAAAAGAAAAAGCGATTCAATTACACCGAGATCATTTGGGAAAAATAGAAGTCGTAAGTAAAGTAGAAATAAATAGTGAAGAAGAGTTAAGTCTTGTCTATACACCTGGAGTTGGTGATGTATGTAAGGAAATTGAAAAGAACCCTCATGAAATCAACAATTTAACTTCTAGAGGAAACATGGTAGCAGTAGTGACAGATGGAACGGCTGTACTAGGGTTAGGCGATATTGGCCCAGGTGCCGCAATGCCTGTAATGGAAGGAAAATGTATGCTGTTTAAGAACTTTGCTAATATAGACGCGTTCCCGATTTGTCTTGACACAAAAAATGTTGATGAAATTGTCGCAATAGTGAAAGCGCTACAACCGACATTCGCGGGTATTAATTTAGAAGATATTTCAGCTCCACGCTGTTTTGAAATTGAGGATAGATTGAAGAAAGACCTTGATATTCCTGTATTTCATGATGATCAACACGGTACGGCCATTGTGGTGTTGGCTGGTTTACTAAACGGGCTAAAAGTAGTCGGGAAACAAATGAAAGCGGTCAAAATTGTCATAAATGGTGCAGGAGCTGCAGGCATTTCTATTGCTAAATTGCTTTTACATGCAGGCTTCACAAATATTACTCTTGTTAGTTTAGAAGGAGTTGTAAATAAAAGTGAAGATTGGTTAAACCCAAGCCAACAGCAAATTGCCATGGTGACCAATAAAGAAAATATTCAAGGTACATTAAAAGACGCAATTATAGACGCGGATGTGTTTATTGGGGTTTCTGGACCAGCAGCATTAAAGACAGAACATGTGAAGAGTATGGCTAAAGATCCGGTTGTTTTTGCGATGGCAAATCCAATCCCAGAGATTTATCCTGAAGAAGCACTTGCAGCAGGAGCAAAAGTAGTTGGAACCGGACGTTCCGATTATCCAAATCAAATTAATAATCTACTAGCATTCCCAGGTATTTTCAGAGGAGCAATTGATTCTGAAGCTTCGGACATTACGATTGAGATGAAAATTGCTGCTGCATATGCAATTGCAAACGTTATCCCGGAAAATGAGTTGAGCTCAACTTATGTCATTCCGAATGCGTTGAATAAAGAAGTTCCAAAGGTCGTTGCAGAAGCTGTAGCAAAATCAGCGTTAGAAAAAGATCGAGTAACTGTTAAATCAAGTTAACTAGTAAATAAGATAGAGGGGAAGTGAGGAGCATGGAACAAACAGCAAGAAAGCTTGAAAATAATGAGGTAACAAAACAAGAATCTACAATATATGATCTTAATCCTAACAAACAAGTGAAAATAATGGGTCTACCAATATTATGGTTTGCTATCTTTTTACTCATTACAATTGTAACCGTTTATACTGGGACTTTGCCGACAGGAATGATTGGGAGTTTACTCGTAATGGTAGTGTTTGGTGAAGCGCTTGGTTGGATAGGTGACCGTCTGCCTATTATTAAATCTTATTTAGGTGGAGGAGCGATTGTTGCAATCTTTGGTTCTGCTTACTTGGTCTATAGTGGTATCTTACCTGAGAGTGTTTCGGCTGGTGTTGATGAGTTCATGACAACGGGCGGCTTCCTCGATTTCTATATTGCCGCATTAATTACCGGAAGTATTTTAGGAATGGATTCAAAAGTTCTCGTGAAAATTGGTGCACGTTATTTTGTTCCCATCATTGGAGCCGTATTCGGGGCGATGCTGATAGCTGGAATAGTAGGATTAATAATTGGTTTTTCAGTCCAAGATGCTGTTTTAGTCATTGCCTTACCGATTTTAGGTGGTGGAATGGGGGCAGGTGCGATTCCAATGGCACAAGTATATTCGGAATTTTTAGGAAATCCGCCTAGTTATTACATCTCAATCCTAGTTCCAGCATTAGCACTTGGAAATGTCTTTGCTATTGTATTTGCAAGTCTTTTGAATAGTCTCGGTAATAAAGTTCCTTCGTTATCAGGAAATGGACAGCTTATTCCTGGATTTAAATTGGAAGAGAAGAAATCAACATTTGATATTTCTAAAATGGGAATTGGTTTGTTAGCTGCTTTGTTATTCTTTGCATGTGGACACTTACTAGGGGCGATAATCCCACTTCACCCATATGCACTAATGATTATTTTGGTTGCCATTGCTAAAATTGCAAATTTGATTCCTGAAAACGTAGTAGAAGGGGCAAGTCAGTGGTATCAATTTGTCGCTAAGACTTGGACACTTGCGTTATTATTCGGAATTGGTGTAGCTTTTACAGATTTAAATGCTGTACTTGCTGCATTAAGTATCCAATATGTACTGCTCGTAGCCGGTGTTGTATTAGGTGCTGTAATAGGTGCAGCGCTACTAGGAAGGTTAGTAGGCTTCTATCCAATTGAATCTGCTATTTCGGCTGGACTATGTATGGCAAATATGGGAGGAACAGGTGATGTTGCTGTATTATCAGCAGCAAAACGAATGCAACTAATGCCATTTGCACAAATTGCTTCAAGGTTAGGTGGAGCTTTGATCTTGTTGCTTGCTGGTTTAATTATACCGTTATTTGTTTAAATGATTTTAGAAGAAAAGATTTAAGCAACAACACGCTTTCCATTATGGAGGGCGTGTTGTTGTGATTTTGTGAGAGTAAGATCGGTTACTTTTTTCAGTACACTACAACAGGAACAATAACTTCGTAGGTAGAGGTTCTAATTATGAATAACTATGTTATTTTCATGAACATTATGGGGAATAAGCAAAGTTCATACTCAGTTCATAATCATTTTTTATACTAAAATTGTACAAAGCTAGAAACAGTTTCGGAGGGTGATAAACCAATGAATCTTGCTAAAATGACCCATAATGGAAGTAGTGAAGTGAAAAATGCAATTGATAGCATTGTTAATTTAAAGCGAATGAAACCAGCAAAAGTTATAGTTGAAGAGTTGAAAAGTAAAGGGATAAATGCTGAATTATGCAAAAGAATTTATTATGATCTTTAGGAGCAGACGCTAATATGTTAAGTAGCGCATTTACTTATCTTTGGAAAATGATACAGGTTATGAAGAGCGTTAAAAAACAAGCAGTGGAGTTAAATCACAATGCTTGTTTTTTTGCAAAATCACGATCAAATGGTATATGTTGTTTTGCGTTCATTTTTTAAATATCGACTAAATCAATTTCTAGATGTCCGCATTTTATTGTTTAAAGTAATGATAAGAAAAATCCACCTAACGCACCAGTCACAACAATCACCCAAGGTGGTAGTTTCCAGAATACCAACATACTAAATAACACTGCTGCAAAAGCAAAGTCGAGCGCCGATAAAATCGAACTTGTCCAGATAGGATGATAAAGAGCAGCAATTAAAATACCGACTACTGCAGCATTTACTCCCATTAAAGCTCCTTTGATTTTGGGGTTGCGGCGTAACGAGTTCCAAAACGGCAATGTCCCTAAAATGAGGAGGAAAGCTGGCAAGAAAATAGCTACCGTTGCAAGTAGTCCGCCTTGCCAACCATTTATAACTGCACCTATATAGGCTGCAAAAGTAAATAAAGGTCCAGGTACTGCTTGGGCCGCACCATATCCAGCAAGGAATACTTCCTCACTTAGCCAACCAGCTGGTACAAATTCACGCTCAAGTAACGGCAACACAACATGACCTCCACCAAATACAAGCGAACCAGCACGATAGAAACTATCAAACATTGCAATCCAATTTAGGTTCGTTGCTTCTCTTAGAAGTGGAAGGGCAATAAGCAATCCAAAAAATAAGGTTAAACAAATAACGGCAAATCGTTGAGAAATAGGGAAATGGCTCTCATCTGATTGTTCATCTAATGTATGATGCCTGTAAATAAGAAAACCAACAAATCCAGCTAGAAGAATAACTCCAACCTGTGTAAAAGCAGTTTGCCATAATAAAGTGACAACAACAGCAAATAAGGCGATTGTTTTTC
Source organism: Halalkalibacter flavus (assembly GCF_036663575.1). Taxonomy (NCBI): domain Bacteria; kingdom Bacillati; phylum Bacillota; class Bacilli; order Caryophanales; family Bacillaceae; genus Halalkalibacter; species Halalkalibacter flavus. Next base: position 97,806 of record NZ_JAWRVK010000007.1, on the reverse strand, counting down.
TTTTTACATCGGGTGTCAAATTTTTTGCCATACCTAAAATGGCATGAGCTACAACGACCACAGCAACAATTTTCAACCCGTGAATCCAGCCAGCATCGGTAAAACCAAAGCTGTGAAGCGCTAAAGCAAAGATTATTAAAGCAAGGACAGACGGTAAGGTAAATCCAATAAATGAGACAATCCCGCCTAATATTCCGGCGCGCATAACTCCTATTCCAATCCCCACTTGACTGCTTGCAGGGCCAGGTAAAAACTGACATAGTGCTACCAAATCAGCATAACTTTTTTCATCCATCCATTTTCTTCGACGAACGTATTCGTCATGAAAGTACCCTAGGTGAGCAATTGGACCACCAAATGAAGTGAATCCAAGCCGAGTAGAAACAAGGAGTATTTCCAATAACCTTCTAACAATGTTTCTTTTCTGATTTTCCATTGTACCACCTCTTTTATTCTTTTATTTCTTTAAAAAGCTCAAATGCTTTTGCTCTAGCCTCGTTTAGGACTGTGTCGCCTTTTGCTGTTGTTGTATAATACTTTCTAATTTTCCCTTCAACTTTTCGTTCTTCTCTGACTAAAAGACCATCAGCTTCCATATTGTGTAGGATTGGATACAACGTTCCTGCACTAATGTCATAACCATGTTCCTTTAGTTCTTCAAGCATCCATAATCCAAAGATAGGATGTTCTTTTGCATGGTGTAATATATGTATTTGAATGAAGCCAAGAAAAAGCTTACGTAATACTTTAGCTTCCAATTGATCACTCCTCTAACGAAATGTAATATCGAAAACCGATATTACAAACGTAACAAAGGTGAGAGTGATAGGCAATAAACTAAATGAAAATTAATAATATCTTTACAGTTTCATGCAATGAAGGAGTTGGTCCTCATGGCTTTCGTAACCTTTAGGACAACTAATCAATAGTAAAAAGATTTATCAACACAGAAGGTTCTCCGTAAATCTTGCTTGAATAAGTACATCATTAAATCAGTTATTTCTTTACTAGAATTTCTTTATGAAAATTGGTCGATCCTTTATTATTTAAAATAAGGTAACTTAGTTTGAGCATTTTAATTAACTTATTAAGGATGAAATCAATGAAAATAAGCTTACGTGTGAAAATGTTACTCATGTCTTTTGTCATTGTGATCACTTCTGTTATGACGATTGGCTGGAATATGATTCACAATATTACAGATGCATTTGAAAATGAAATTGGAGAGCGAGCCGTTGCTATTGCGAGGACTGTGGCGCAAATGCCTGATATCCGTCAGCATGTTGGGATAGAGGGAGGAGCAACGGTGATTCAACCAATCGCTGAGCGAACAAGAAAGGCTACGAATGTTGACTATATCGTCATAATTGATATGAATAGTATCCGTTACTCTCACCCTAATAAAGAGTTAATTGGCGAAACATTTGTAGGTGGGGATGAATCAGAGGCATTAGCCAATCGTGAATATGTATCTATCGCACAAGGAACTTTAGGCAATGCGACGAGAGCCTTTGTGCCAATTATGGATGAAGAAGAAGCAGAACAAGTAGGTGTAGCTGTAGTTGGTATATTAACGCCAACCCTTCAGGCGATCATTGCAACGTATAGTCAGGATATATTCACTGCACTTATTTGGGGGTTATTAATTGGTTTAGTTGGTTCTTATTTATTAGCTCGTAGCGTAAAAAAACAGACCTTTGGCCTTGAACCATACGAGATTGCCAAGTTAGTGGAAGAACGCTCAGCAGTCATGCAGGCTATGAATATCGGAATTATCGCATTAGATGAGCAAGGGAAGATTACTTTTATGAATCGCTTAGCGAAAAGATATATAAAAGGTGAGGAAAGAAACTTTCTATTGCATCTACAAGACGTGTTTCCGCAATCGTGGGAAGCGAATGAGCCGAAAGAACAAATGATTAACCGGAATGTAGTTTTTTTTGAAAAGAACTACCTTATCTCAATTTATCCTATCTATGTAAAAGCAACCTATGCAGGAATACTAGTAACGATGATTGATCGAACGGACGCGACACGTTTAGCAGAGGAGCTAACCGGAGTTAAAGCTTTGGTTGATGCACTTAGAGCTCAAAATCATGAATATATGAATAAGCTCCATAGTATTGCTGGTCTCATCCAATTAGACCGGACGGAAGATGCATTAGATATTATCATGGATGAAACAGTCGATGAGGAAAGCATTATCTTATTTCTAAAAGAACGCTTTACAGATTACTCAGTCTCAGGTCTAATACTTGGAAAACGGTCAAGGGCAAAAGAACTTGGGATTACATTTTTAATAGATCAAAATAGCTATCTAACTGAAATATATGGTAGCCTTAGTTCAGGAGATATGGTTACGATCATAGGGAATTTAATTGAGAATGCTTTTGAATCATTTGAAAATGCTGCCGATGATAAAGTAGTTGAATGTCTAATAGAAATTGACAAAAACCACCTTATGATAAGTGTAAGAGACAATGGGAAGGGTATGACAAAAGAAGTACAAAAAAGAATTCTCACATATGGATTTAGTACGAAAGGAAAAGAAGGTCGAGGTATTGGACTAGCACTTGTTCAACAAATTGTATCGGCACATCATGGGAAAATAACGGTTGAATCAGAAGAAGGTTTGGGAACAGAGATGATTATTGAAGCTAGAAAAGAGGGGGAACTGAATGATTAAAGTCTTTATTGTTGAAGATGATCCAATGGTATTGGAAGTGAATACTGGTTTTTTAGAAAAGGTTCCACCTTTTCGCTTATGCGGAACAGCAACAAATGGAGCAGATGCAGAAATTGGGATTCTTGAAACGAAGCCAGATGTCGTGTTATTGGATATGTTTTTACCAGATAAATCAGGACTTGATGTGTTAAAGTCTCTCCGAAGCCAAGAGCTTGAATGTGATGTCATTATGATAACAGCTGCTAGAGATTCAGCAACAATTCATGAAGTGTTTCGATTAGGTGCTGTAGATTATTTAGTTAAGCCTTTTAGGTTTGATCGTTTTAAGACAGCTTTAGAAACATACCATAAAATGTGGTACAAGTTAAACAATACTCCTTCCTTAAGTCAATCAGACATTGATGAAATGAAACAGATTAAGCAACGCAATCAATCATTGCCAAAGGGGTTAAGTGAGACTACAATGAAACAAATTTTGTTGAAGCTTGTTGATTTATCCGAACCTGTAACTGCTGAACAGTTGGCTTCTTCATTAGGTATGGCACGAGTCACTGTTAGAAGATACTTAGAACATCTAGAACAAATTGAAAAAATTCAAGTACAAGTCAAATATGGAAGTGTAGGACGCCCAAGTCATTATTATTTTGTATAATGACTTGGGTGTTTTTACTTAATTTTTTATGTGTAATTTAAGTAAGAACTTAAAGACCAAAAAGAGCAGTAAGGACTTTATATTGTTGTAATTATGAAAGCGCTTTATAATCAGAATAATTAATCAACCAGGTGGTATGTTGCCATTAGTTGATGATTTTTGTTTCATATAAGATAGGGGGAATTTAAATGAAAGCAAGTATTTCTTCAGTTTGGAACCAACTATGGAATTCACATAACCAGTCCAAAAAATTACTTTTGTTTTCTTTGCCAATTAGAACAAATAAAAAAATGGAAGTTGTTGAGCAGGATCAAAATGAGTCTTATATACAAAAGCCTCCTAGTTACAGACCATCACAAAAGGTTGGTTTAATACTAGGCCCATTGCTTTTCATGGCAGTTGTGCTATTTTTCTTTCCTGAAGGATTAAGCTTCGAAGGACGCATGGTTTTAGCAACGACTTTATGGGTTGCAACATGGTGGATTACAGAAGCAATTCCCATTCCAGCAACATCCCTATTGCCAATTATTTTATTGCCGATTACAGGTGCACTGAATGGTGATACGGTTACGGCCGCTTATGGAAATCCGATTATTTTCTTATTCTTAGGAGGATTTTTGATTGCACTTGCAATGGAGAAATGGAACCTTCATAAACGAATTGCGTTAAACATCATTTCATTTATTGGAACGAGCCCGTCACGGATTGTTTTTGGTTTTATGGCAGCGACAGGTTTCCTATCGATGTGGGTCTCTAATACAGCAGCTGTTATGATGATGCTTCCAATCGGAACTGCGATTACGTATCAAGTAGCGCAAGCATTAAAAAATAAAGAAAATCTAGCAAATGAAGAAGAAAAGTTTTCAAAGGTTTTAATCTTTGGTATTGGATATGCTGGAACGATAGGTGGTTTAGGAACGTTAATTGGTACACCACCTAATATTATTCTAGCCGCAACTGTTCAAGAGCTGTTCGGTGTTCAAATTTCGTTTGCTTCATGGCTATTCTTTGCAGCACCGATTGTAGTAATCTTGCTAATTAGCAGTTGGTTGTTTTTAACGAAAGTCGCTCATCCAATAAAGTTAAAAGAGTTACCTGGTGGGAATGTGCTTATTGAAAATGAGAAAAAGAAGCTAGGAAAAATTAGTTTTGAAGAAACTGCTGTATTAGCAGTCTTTACATTTGCTGCTTTTATGTGGATAACAAGAACGTTTTTGTGGGAAGGGCAAATTATAACCATACCAGGTTTAAATGATACGATGATTGCTATTTTCGCAGCTGCGTTATTGTTTTTAATTCCATCTATTAATAAAGGAGGACGTATTCTAGATTGGAATGTGTCTAGAGATGTTCCTTGGGGAATCTTACTATTATTTGGTGGAGGTTTAGCAATTGCGGCTGGGTTCCGTGAATCAGGTTTGGCTGATTGGATTGGTGGTCAATTAACTGTTTTAGAAGGTGTTAACTTTATCTTGATTATTGCTCTTACGACAGCTCTTGTGTTGTTCTTAACTGAAATTACATCTAATACAGCAACGGCAACGATGATTTTACCAGTGTTAGCTGCTTTAGGATTAGCGCTTGGAATTCATCCATTTGCGTTAATGGTTCCAGCAGCAATTGCGGCAAACTGTGCGTTCATGCTACCAGTGGGAACCCCTCCAAATGCGATTATCTTTGCATCAGGGAAATTGAAAATATTTGAGATGGTGAAAAACGGTTTCTGGATAAATATCTTATCCATCATATTAATTACACTCGCAGTCTATTTCTTACTTCCGTTGTTATGGGGAATTGACTTAACGGTTTATCCATCTGAGTTTAGGTCTTAAGGTACTATTTTAAGTAATACAGGAGAAAACGAACGATAAATAGAAAAGGGATAGAGTATAGCTGTTCATAATAACGTATTATGAAACTAGAATCTATCCTTTTGCTAGGTTATAGAGGAGTGTGTACGTATGAAAAAAGTGAAAATTTCAGTGATTCCAGGAGATGGGATTGGGAAGGAAGTCGTCCCTGAGACGTTAAAAGTACTAGATACATTAGCAGAGATTCATGGAGGAGTAACGTTTCAATTTGAAACTCATCCGTGGAGCTGCGAGTATTATCTTGAACACGGAATTATGATGCCAACTGATGGAATGGCAAGGCTTCATCAAACGGATGCGATTTATTTAGGGGCTGTCGGGAACCCGAAGCTAGTTCCTGATCATGTTTCACTTTGGGGCCTATTAATAAAGATTCGCCGTGAGTGTGAACAAGTGATTAACATTCGCCCTGCGCAGTATATTGAAGGAGTAACATCACCATTAGCAGAACCAAACAATTTTGATTTTATTGTTGTTCGTGAAAATAGTGAGGGAGAGTATAGTGAAGTAGGCGGTAGAATTCATAGTGGTGAAGACGCAATTGCTATTCAAAATGCAGTATTTACTAGGAAAGCAACAGAGAGAACGATCCGTTATGCATTTGAATTGGCACAGAAACGAAGAGGCCGGGTTACAAGTGCAACGAAATCAAATGGAATTGTTCATAGCATGCCATTTTGGGATGAAGTTTTTCAAGAGGTTGCAAATATCTATCCAGAGATTGAAACAGAAAGCAATCATATCGATGCTCTAGCAGCATTTTTCGTTTCAAAGCCGCAACATTTTGATGTGGTGGTTGCGAGTAACCTATTTGGTGATATTCTTACCGACTTAGGAGCATCGATCATGGGGAGCATCGGTATTGCACCAGCTGCTAATATTAACCTGAATGGCAATTATCCGTCCATGTTTGAACCCGTACATGGCTCAGCACCAGATATTATTGGGAAAGGGATTGCCAATCCGATTGGTCAGCTATGGACAGCCAAAATAATGCTTGATCATCTTGGCTTTGAAGAGTTAGGTTCAATGTTATTTAGAGCAATCAAAGAAACGATTGGAGAAGGGATCAAAACGAGAGATCTTGGAGGATCAGCCAATATGAAAGAAGTAATTGACCATATTATTGGAAAGCTACGATTATATTCTAAATAACGTTAGTAGCTTTGCTATCACGCGCCTCCTCAGTTCTTGAAGGGCGCGTTTTTGTTGTGAATCAAAGCAAAATTCAACTGTAGGCGATAGCTTATCATGTCACAAAAGTGCACCTTTTCCGTCAATATTGTTACTATTTTCTCTTATTCTTACAATCTATAATAAGAATTAAGAAAGCGATTACAAATTAAAAGGCGGTGATGGTTGTTGGAATCAACAGTAGCAACAAAAGTGAAAGCGGATACGAAGTTGAAAATTGGCTCTACTAGAAAACTGAAGCTAAAGAAATTATTATCTTATGCGGCTTTTGTGGGACCTGCACTTTTATTCTTTATTGTCATTCAAATCATTCCATTTTTGATGGGCATCTATTATTCATTTACTTCGTGGAATGGGATTAGTTCTTCCATTGAATGGGTTGGACTTGAAAACTACAAACGAATATTTTCGAATGACCAAAGGTTCTTTGATTCATTTCTTTTTACGACAAAGTTTATGTTTGCAGCCGTTTTGATCAGTAATATAATAGGATTTTCGTTTGCATTAATTTTAAATACGGCGTTAAAGACACGAAACTTACTAAGAACGGCATTCTTCATTCCTAATGTTATTGGTGGTTTATTACTAGGATTTATTTGGCAGTTTATTTTTGTAAGAGGTTTCGCAGCGATTGGAGAGTTAACGAATATCTCTTTTTTCCTCAAGCCTTGGTTAGGGGATGCAACGACAGCCTTTTGGGGGATTGTTATCGTATTTGCTTGGCAAATAAGTGGATATATGATGGTTATCTATATCGCTGCATTACAGGGTGTGGATACTTCATTACTTGAAGCTGCTAAAATTGATGGAGCTAATGCGTTTACGACGTTAAGAAAAATTATTATCCCATTGATTCTTCCGGCGTTTACAATTTGTTTCTTTTTAACCATTTCGATGGCATTTAAGATTTTTGATTTGAATTTATCGTTAACGGGTGGTGGGCCTTTTAACTCGACTCAATCCGTTGCTATTAACATTTATCAAGAAGCCTTTACGAATAATAACTATGGCATAGGTTCAGCGAAATCAATCTTATTCTTTTTGATTGTCGCAATATTCACAACGATTCAAGTTATGATTACGAAGAAGAAGGAGGTAGAGGCGTAGTGAAGTATACGAAAAAAACGTTTGTATTAGAAATTATAGCAATTTGTATCGCTATCGTCTTTCTTGTTCCATTCTATTTCGTCATTGTTAACTCATTAAAAGGATTCTCTGAAATATTGATAGACGCTGCTGCGTTACCAAGTGAATGGTTATTTTCAAACTATGTTAGAGTGTGGGAAATTCTTGATTTCCCAAGAGCATTTTTTAATTCACTTGTCATTACAGTGTTTAGTAATATTGGCCTTGTTGTTATCAGTTCAATGGCAGCTTGGAAAATGGTTCGAACACCAGGGAAGTTTAGTAAGATTTTGTTCATTTTATTTGTATCAGCAATGGTTATTCCTTTCCAAACGGTTATGATTCCACTTGTAAAGCTTGGTGGAATGTTAGGAATTATGAATAGCATACCAGGTATCATCATCATGTACTTTGGATTTGGAGTTCCGCTATCTCTTTTCCTTTATCATGGTTTTGTGAAAACGGTTCCGATTGAAGTGGAGGAATCAGCGCGAATTGATGGATGTTCTCAGTTCGGTCTCTTTTGGAGGATCGTCTTCCCTCTTTTAAAGCCGATTACCGTAACGGTTATTATCTTAAATACACTATGGATTTGGAATGATTACTTGTTACCGCTATTAGTTTTACAAGACGCATCACTAAGAACGATTCCACTTGCAACAAGTTCATTCTTTGCTCAATATACAAAACAGTGGGATATGGGATTAGCAGCACTTGTATTAGGGATTACACCGGTAATTATCTTCTTCTTGTTCTTACAGAAGCACATTATTAGAGGAATTGCTTCAGGTTCGATTAAGTAAAAGTTGGATTCAAATTTTGTGGCATATGCTGCAAAAGTTTAAAAATAGTAAGTTTAAAATGGGGATTAGGGAGGCAATTACTATGAAACGTTTCTTATTGCTTTGTGTGTCGATGTTGTTAGCAGTTGGTATTATCGCAGGTTGTTCATCAAATAACAAAGAAAGTTCTAGTTCAGATGCTGGAGGCAATTCTGACTCAGGCAGTAGTGATGAGGTTGTAACATTAAATTTCTTCCAATTTAAAGTTGAAATTGCAGATCAGCTGCAAGAAATGTTAAAAGAATTTGAAGCTGAGCACCCAAATATTAAGGTGAAGCTTGAAACAGTAGGTGGCGGTGCGGATTATGGTGCAGCATTAAAGGCTAAATTTGCTTCAGGCGAAAAGCCAGACATCTTTAATAACGGTGGATTCAATGAGTTAGAACTTTGGAAAGAGCATTTAGCAGATCTTTCTAACGAGCCTTGGGTTAATCACTTATTACCAATTGGAAAAGTCCCTATGACAGATGCTGATGGCAATCTTTATGGAATGCCTGTTAACTTAGAAGGATATGGATTTGCATATAACAAAGATTTGTTCGAGCAAGCTGGTATTACGGAAGTTCCAACAACGATGTCTGAATTGCAAGAAGCGGTAGATAAGCTAGAAGAAAACGGAATTACAGCATTTGCAGCTGGTTATGGTGAGTGGTGGGTAATTGGCCAGCATCTATTAAATATTCCATTTGCTCAACAAGATGATCCTGCTGCCTTTATCGAAGGATTATCAGAAGGAACAGAAACATTTGTTGGAAACAAGCACTTTGAAGAATTTAAGCAAGTGATTGATACTGAGATTGGCTATGGAAATACAAACCCGTTAACAACTGATTATAATACACAAGTTACATTATTTGCTTCAGGTGAAGCGGCAATGATTCAACAAGGTAACTGGACGGAGAACATGATTTACCAAATCAACCCTGATATGAATATGGCGTTCTTACCTATTCCATTAAATGATGAAGCAGAAGCAAATGCTATTCCTGTAGGAGTACCGAATAACTGGGCTATTAACAAAAACTCAGAAAATCTTGAAGAAGCAAAATTATTGCTTGATTGGATGGTTTCCTCTGAAACTGGCCAACGTTATATGATAGAAGAGTTTGCCTTCATTCCGGCATTTGATAATATTGAACCAGCAGGATTAGGAGCATTAGGAGAGTCAATTCTTGAGTACTCTGTAGCAGAACAAACGATTCCTTGGACATGGTTCATGTGGCCAGATGGTGCAAACCAAGATTTTGCTGCAGCTATACAAGAATACGTAGCAGGACAAATTGAGTATGAAGAAGTATTAGAAAAATTCCAAGCTACGTGGGATAACTTGAAATAACAGGATTTAACTACCATATTAAAACAGAAAGCATATCTATACGTAGATATGCTTTCTGCTATATACTCTTAGAAAGAACTAAAGCTTCGGGGGGATATCGTTGTTTAAAACAAGTATAAGAAATAAACTGATTGTTCTATTATTATTAATAACGATTATCCCTTTTGGTAGTTCAATTGTCGTGACCTATATTTATACAAAGGAATCCTTGAAGGATCAGACGATAGAGGAAAATGTGAATTTGCTTTACCAAGGAAAGGTAAATATAGAAAACTATTTAAGAGAACTAAATAATTATACGTTGTCTTTTTATAGCAATCCTGATTTTATGAGCTATTTAAGAAAAACATATAGTAGTAATGATTATTTGTCGATGGGAACCGTGCATAATGTGTTACGAGCTCTTTTGTATAGTGATGATAGCATTAACCAAGTTAACATGGCTATTGTTGGCGACCAGCAAACAGTGTCACTGTCAAGGAGATCTACGCTGGTTTATTCTAAACAAGCAGACACAAACATAGAAGCATATCAGAGAGCAAAGGAAAATCCAAATAATATTTATATTGAACCAACAGATCAATCATTTTTCATTCACCGTGCATTTCGGAATGTACCGGCTAATCATATTCTTGCCTATATAACGTTGGAAATTAGGCCAGGAAAAATAAATGAGTTGAGTCATTATCTGTATAATGGTAACACAGAGGAATTTTATATAATGACACCGGATGCGGACTTCATATATCATTCAACAGCAGACGTACGAGATGATCAATACTCAGAATGGATAGATAAGATTAATGGATTGGAGGAGCAAAGTGGAACATTTGAGTGGAAAGACGCAACGTTTCAAGGCGTAGTTGTTTTTGATCGGCTTTCCGATGCTACGGGAAGTTGGCTTCTAGTAAAAAGAATCCCGCACATCACCTTGTATGAAAGCGCGTACGGTGTTGCTTTAATTAATATTATCTTTGGAGTTGTTGGATTAACACTAGTTATATTGGCAACCTTTTTTGTCTCCTTTAAGATTACCTCGCCCATTAGGGTGCTCGTTCAAAATATTAAGGAAGTTGAAAAAGGGAATATGCAACCTCAATTTCATTCACTTGGTAACGATGAGATTGGTATTTTAGGACAGAGATTCAAGATGATGATTGAGAGAATCAATCATCTAATTAACCGAGAATACAAGTTAGAACTTGAAAATAAGACGAACCAATTAAAAGTATTGCACTCACAAATAAATCCACACTTTTTATATAATACATTACAATCAATTGGAACGATGGCGTTGAAAAACAAAGCACTTGATGTCTATTCCTCTCTAACTGACCTTTCTCAGATTATGAGATATAGTATGAATATGGATCAAGATATTGTCCCTTTAGAAAAAGAGATTAATTATACAAAAGCGTATCTTCTCTTGCAAAAGCAAAGATTCGGGGAAGATCTAAATTATATCTTGGAAGTAGAAGAAGGTGCCCTAGACATACAAGTGCCAAAGATGATTTTACAGCCAATTATTGAGAACTATTTTAAGCATGGATTTGATACAAGAGAAGAATTAGGTGAAATTAAGGTCGTCTGTAAGAAGAAAGAATCGTATCTATTTATTGCGATTCGTGATAATGGTGTTGGAATACCTGAAAAACGACTAAAGGAAATACAAAATCTTCTATATACAAAAAAAGAAAGTGTGAAAAGTAATTCTTCCATTGGATTAAAGAACGTTTATGCCAGACTACAGCTTTATTATTCCGAACAAGTAATCTTTAAAATTCAGAATCGCACCACAGGTGGCGTTCAAGTCACCATAAAGTTACCATTAGAATTGGAGGGTGGTTTACATGAAAGCAATTATAGTCGATGATGAAAAACATGTCCGTGAAGGATTAATGCTGTTAGCTGAATGGGATAAATTCGGAATTGAGACGATCTTTGAGGCAGCAGATGGAGAGGTAGCCATGAAAATAATTTCAGAGCATAACCCTGAAATTATTTTTACAGATATGAATATGCCAAGATGTGACGGGATTGACTTACTAAAGTGGATACACTCCTCTGACTTTCATTCTAAAACAATTGTAGTAAGCGGTTATGATGACTTTAAATATACAAAAAATGCGATTACCTATGGTAGTTTTGATTATATATTAAAACCAATTAATCCAAATGAATTGAATGAAACATTATCACGCGCAGTGGTGGAATGGCAGGAGCAAAATAAAAAGAGATTATCTGTTTTGGAAAACGATAAAGTTATTTGGGACCACCTTTTTTCAAGCGCTCTAAATAACGGAAATCTTTCCAAGCGGTTGGTCGAACAGTTAGAAAGTGAATTTGGGGTGCAAATTTCCAATCGACCTTGTATGATTGCGATCCTTCCAATGAAAATACTTATATCTTCTAAATATGAAGGTGATGCTGAACGTGCGTTTACCTCAGTGCTATTGAAGTGTAATGACATACTGAAAAAAAATGGCATTGCATTTCGAAATATAAACAAGGAAGAAGAAATAGTTCTATTTTTATGGGAGAAGGCTACAGTAAAAAAGGTAATTCGAACAGTATCTCAAAGCATAGGGTGTCCAATAGAAATTGGTGAACAACATACAAGCTTCATACATGCATATGAATCTGCAAGTAGTAAATTGAAGAATTTTAATCTTCTAGAGAATGGAATGCAAGTTGTGAATTCTCTTTCGCCTGTTTATTTATTGGACTATTCGGAGGAGATAAAATGGGCCATTCAAAGTGGAAGTATGGAACAAATGAACGAAATTTTAAACCGTATTTTTAAAACATTTGAAAAAAACAACTATTTCCCTTATGAACAGATCAGCATTTGGGAATCGCAGTTTGCTATTTTAAAAGATCACTGGTTAAAAGAGTATGAGCTTAAGAAGCGTGATTTATTGTACAGAGGGGTTCACTACTGGAAAGAGAATGGAAGCTTCTCATTTTGTAAATTTAAAGAAGAGAAGAAAAAAGAGTTTGATCATCTTATCAAGATGGTATCTGGTTGCAAGTTCCAAAAAGAGAAAAATAGTGTCCAAATGATAGAAGAATTTATTAGGAAAAACTATCAAAAAGATATTAAGCTTCAAGATATTGCAGATCGCTTCTTTTTAAGTAGAGAATATATTTCGAGGAAATTTAAACAGGAATATAATGAGACAATCACCGATTATTTGATGAAAATTAGGATTGAAAAATCGAAAGAATTACTTAAAAACCCATACCTGAAAATATATGAAATATCAGATTCAGTCGGTTACCAAAATGATAAATATTTTATTAAGGTTTTTAAAAAGAGGGAGGGGATTACCCCAAGTGAGTTCAGAAATACGTTGAAAACAAATTAAAAATGAAAGTTATGAAAGCACTTGACAAAACTTATAAAAGTTTGTATTATAACCCTAGTAAACGTTTACGTAACTTGATTTTAATTTAGGTGAAACCACATGACTCCAACCATAAAGGACGTAGCAAAGAAAGCAAATGTATCGATAGCAACTGTGTCTCGTATTCTAAATAACCAACAAGGTTATTCACTCAAAACGAAGGAGCGGGTTATAGAAGCAATTAAAGACCTCGGTTATCAGCCGAATGCGATTGCAAGAGGTTTAATAAACAAACGAACACAAACACTTGGAATATTGTTTCCTGATGTTTCAAGTATGTTTTCATCAGATATTCTAAAGGGTATTGAAGAAATTGCTCATACTAAAGGACACAGTGTTGTTGTTTGTCATACTGACTCATCAAAAAAACGCATGACGAAATATTTACAAGTTTTAAATGAAAAACGTGTTGATGGTATTATATTTACAAGTGAAGTCATAACCGAGGATTACTATAAGATTATTGAAGAGATGGACGTACCTGTTGTATTGCTGGCAACACAATCGTATCGTTTTCCACTTCCTTATGTGAAGGTTGACGATAAGCATGCTGCCTACAGTGCTGTTAGTTATTTAATAGAAAAAGGCCATCGAAATATTGGAATGATTAGTGGCCCTATCGAAGATGAGATCGCGGGGCGGCCACGAGTTGAAGGCTATAAGCAAGCACTAGAAGAGCATGGAATAACATTTGATGAAAAGAAGCTTGTTATTACATCAGGGTTCTATTATGAAACAGGAACTGGAATGCTTTCGAGGTTATTAAAACAAGATGAAAGTATTACAGCTGTTTTTGCAGCGAGTGATGAATTAGCTGTAAGTGCGATGTCAAATGCTTTTGAAATGGGGATTCATGTTCCTAATGAGTTATCAATCATTGGATATGATAACTTAAAGATCTCTCAAATGGCCATTCCTCCTCTTACAACATTAGCTCAGCCTTTATATGAAATGGGAAAATTAGGAGCTGAGTTGCTTTTAGATATGCTTGAAACAGGAAAAGCGGTAGAAAGTCGAATTGTACCTCATCATATTGTTGAACGAAAAACGGTAAAAGCTTATGAATGAGGTTTTTTTTAGGAACTTACGTAAACGTTTTCTCTTATTTAACTTAATTTTTATTGAAATCGCTATAAATATTTTATTAAATCGGTTGATTAACGACATGCATTTTTACGAAAACGTTTACGTTAAAGAGTGCGATTTAACTTTTATTAGGGGGTGCTATTTAAAGAATAATTAAGACAATTAATGATAAAAGTAAAAAATAGAAACTAATATTGGGGGATTATTAGATGAAAAAATTAGTTAGTACTGTAATGTCAGGATTTTTAGCAGTTGGTTTATTAGCTGGTTGTGGTGGAGGAAGTGGTGGTGCTGATGATGGCACAGTAACACTTGAGTTCTTCCAGTTTAAATCAGAGGCTGTAGGGACGTATGACAAGTTAATCGAGAAATTTGAAGAGGAAAATCCAGGGATTAATATAGAACAAAACAACGTCCCAGAATCAGAGACAGTTCTTTTATCTCGTTTATCACAAAACCAAGTTCCAGAGATTGTCGCAATGAATGGAAACAGTGTGTATGGAGAAATGGCACGTGGAGGAGCATTCGCTGATCTTACTGATGATGCAAACGTAGACAAAATAATTCCTGCCTACATTGAGATGATTGACCAACTTGCAAATAGTGGACAGGTTAATGGATTGCCACACTCTACGAATGCTAATACAGTTTTATACAATAAAACAAAATTTGAAGAACTAGGCTTAGAAATTCCAACAACATGGGATGAGTTTATTGAAGTAGCTGAAGCGATTGAAGCGGCTGGCGAAACTCCATTCTATTCAGCGTATGGAGAAGCCTGGACAGCTCTGCCACCATTTAATGCACTAGCATCAAACTTACACGGCGATGACTTCTTTGAAAAGCGTCTTGCTGATGAAACTACATTTGCCGAGCGTTATCCAGAAGTAGCAGAGAAAATGCTAACAATGATGGAGTACACAGATAACGATTTATTTGGTACAGACTATAACCAAGGTAATGCAGCTTTTGCAAACGGTCAGTCTGTGATGTATATGCAAGGTGTATGGGCGATCAGCCAAATTCAAACAGCTAATCCTGATATCGAAATCGGTGCATTCGCTCTTCCTGCATCAAACAATGCTGAAGAAAACCGTCTTGTTTCAGGTGTGGATACATTGCTTACGATCTCATCACAAGCAAAGCACCCTGAAGAAGCAATGAAGTTTGTGAGCTTCTTATTAGAAGAAGAAAACGTTCAGTTCTATATTGATGAGCAAAAGTTATTCTCAGCTGTAGAAAATGTGTTCCAAGAAGATCCTACGGTTGTTGATTTACAAGTACACTTTGAGGAAGGAACGATTACAAGCTTCGCTGACCACTACTACTTCCCAGGTATGCAAGTAGAAAACCTGATCCAAGAGTTTTTAATTAACAAAGACATCGACCGCTTCTTGAAAACAATGGACGATGAGTGGGATAAAGTGCAAGCAAGACAATAACGAAATAAAGGGGCACTTGTTGCCCCTTTCTCATAAAGGAGAGGGTACATGATGAAGAAAAAAATGAATCCTTATCTACTAATGATTCTTCCTGCTTTTATTATATTTTTTGCGTTCCATACGTTTCCAGTCATCCAAGGGTTTTTCTATAGTTTTACGAACTATCGAGGTTATGGAGATTGGAACTTTGTGGGTTTTAGAAACTATATTAACGTCTTTCAAGATTCACGAGCAATGGATGCTTACATATTTACGTTTAAGTTTGCCATTGTTTCAACAGTTCTCGTAAATATTATTAGTTTAGTGATTGCACTAGGGTTAAATGCGAAAATCAAATTTAGCAAAACGCTAAGAGGCGTTTACTTCATGCCAAATATTTTAAGTGTGTTGATTGTCGGATTTATCTTTAACTATATTTTTGCGGTCTTTCTTCCGTCGATTGCTCAAAACCTTGGGATGACGACACTTGCAACCAATATCCTAGGGAACCCGGACTTAGCTTGGGTTGGGATTGTCATTGTTGCGGTTTGGCAAGCAGCGGCATTTAATACAATTCTGTATTTAGCAGGGCTTGCAACGATAGATCAAGGGCTTTATGAAGCATCGAACTTAGATGGCGCAAACAAATGGCAGGAGTTCTGGAAAATTACATTCCCGTTAATTGCTCCATTTTTCACGATAAACATGGTTCTTGCAATGAAGAACTTTCTAATGGTATTTGACCACATTATGGCGTTAACAGGCGGTGGACCAGGACGTTCTACTGAGTCGATCTCTTTATTGATCTACCGTGGTGGTTTCCAAGGCGGGGAGTTTGCCTACCAATCAGCTAATGCGGTCATTTACTTCATTGTCATTGTCACGATTTCGATTATTCAAATTCGTTTCTTGCAGAAGCGGGAGGTGCAAATGTAATGATGACGAAAAAAATAAACTGGACTGTCACGACACTACTTATCGTTGGATCAATCGTTATTTTGTTTCCTCTTTATTTAACCGTCGTGAATGCATTTAAAACGCCGCAAGAAACAGCACAAAGCATTCTTGCACTCCCATCTTCTTGGAGCATTGAGAATTTTACAACAGCGATCGAGATGACGAACTTCTTTAATGCGCTAGGAAACAGTTTCTATATTACGTTCTTTACCGTTATTTTAACCGTTTTAACGAATTCACTTGTCGCTTATGCGATTGCTAGAAACATGCACAAACGCATCTATAAAATTTTATTCTATTATTTTGTCAGTGCGATGTTCGTACCATTTCCAATCATCATGTTACCGATTGTGAAACAAATGAGTGAGCTAAACTTGAACAATCCGACTGGGCTGATTATTTTGTACGTCGTATATGGCCTAGCGTTCAATATATTCTTGTATGTAGGGTATATTAAGACCATTCCAAAAGAGTTAGAAGAAGCAGCGATTATTGATGGATGCAGTAGATGGGGTGTGTTTTGGAGAGTCGTCTTCCCGCTATTAGCACCGATGAATGCAACAGTTGGAATCCTAACAGCGCTATGGGCATGGAATGACTTCATGTTACCGCTCGTTATCTTATCTGATCGTGCGGATGCAACATTGCCGTTAGTTCAGTATATTTTCCAATCACAGTTCAGTGTGAACTACAATCTAGCATTTGCATCTTATTTACTAGCGCTATTGCCGATGTTGATCGTGTATCTATTTGCACAGAAGTGGATTATTAGTGGAGTGACAAAAGGAGCAATTAAATAGGAATTATTAGATAAAAGAGGAGTGGAGAATATGGAAAAAGCATGGTGGAAAGAAAGTGTTGTTTATCAAATTTATCCGAGAAGCTTTATGGATTCGAATGGAGACGGTATAGGTGATTTACGAGGTATTATCTCAAAGCTTGATTATTTGAAAGAGTTAGGGATTGATGTCATTTGGCTTTCTCCTGTATATAAATCTCCAAACGATGATAATGGTTACGATATTAGTGACTATCAAAATATCATGGATGAGTTTGGAACAATGGATGATTTTGATGAACTTCTTCAGAGTGCACATGACCGTGGCATTAAAATTGTCATGGACCTTGTTGTAAACCATTCGTCTGATGAGCATGCTTGGTTTGCTGAGTCTCGTAAGTCAAAGGATAATCCGTATCGAGATTACTACATTTGGAAACCTGGAAAAGACGGTGAGCCACCGACAAACTGGGGATCTGTTTTTGGGGGATCAGCGTGGCAATATGATGAGGCAACTGGTGAGTATTATTTACACCTCTTCAGTAAAAAACAGCCAGATTTAAATTGGGAAAATGAGACATTACGTAACGAAGTCTATAAGATGATGACATGGTGGCTAGATAAAGGAATAGATGGATTCCGGATGGATGTGATTAATTTTATCTCGAAAGATAATTCTTATCCTGACGGTGAAGTTCATGGAGAGAACAGGTATGGGGACGGATCAAAATACTTTATGAACGGACCTCGTATTCATGAGTTTTTGCAAGAAATGAATAAAGAAGTGTTGTCAAAATATGATGTCTTCACTGTTGGTGAGATGCCTGGTGTAGACGCTGAACAAGGAAAACTATATACAGGAACAGAGCGAAACGAATTAAACATGGTGTTCCAATTTGAACATGTTGATGTTGGAAATGGACCTGGTGGAAAATGGACACCTCAACCGTGGAATTTAACAGAGCTTAAAGGGATTTTAGCAAAGTGGCAATACGGCTTAGCAGATGATGGCTGGAATAGTTTATATTGGAACAACCATGATCAACCACGAGCGGTTTCGCGCTTTGGGAACGATAAAGAGCATTATGAAAAATCAGCGAAAATGCTTGCTACTTGTCTTCATATGATGAAGGGCACACCATATATTTATCAAGGTGAAGAAATTGGTATGACCAATGTGGCCTTCGATTCAATTAATGATTATCGAGATCTGGAAATTTTAAATATGTACAATGAAGCAGTGAATGAACTTGGAAAAGACGAGAAGCAAGTCATGCAGGCTATTTATGAGCGTGGTCGTGATAATGCTAGAACACCAGTACAGTGGAATGCTACGGAACATGCCGGCTTTACTACAGGAACACCTTGGATTCAAGTAAATCCAAATTACAAAGAGATTAATGCTGAAAGAGTATTACAAGATCCAAATTCAATTTTTCATTATTATAAGAAGTTAATTCAACTAAGAAAGATGAATGAAATTGTTGTATATGGAAAATTTGATCTCATTCACAAGGATTCAGAAGAGATCTTCTCTTACACAAGAACACTTGGAGACGAGAAATGGTTAGTGATATGTAGCTTTTCAGCGGATGAAGTAAAGTTTGAGATACCTAGACACATTAATTATAAATCAGTAGAACATGTTATTGGAAATTATGAAGAAGCACCGAAAGAGATTGAGACAATTAATTTAAAGCCTTACGAAGCTCTTGTTTATCGACTGACTTAAATTAAGAGAGATTAGTACAAAAACAGTGCCTTTTCAAAAGTTGAGAAAAGGCACTGTTTATTATAATTTAAGATTAAAGGTCAAAGGAGAGAAGAGGACATAATTTCAGAACAGGAATTTTATGTAAGATTATTTTGTAAACAAAAAAGCCTTAAAGTACTAAACCCTTACATGCGGGCAATATGGACAATAATCATTGCCTGGCAATTCTTTATATAAACAACAAGTAACACGTTGAAAATCATTTTTTGATTCCAAAATAGAGCGCCCATTAAGGAACTTTTTAAACATGGAACGACGAATTTCAGGCTGCCAAATATCATCGAGCAATAAAGTACTCAAATCCTCTGCAGCTTGCTTTGTTTCAGTCGAGCCGTACATCCATAAGACATAACCCCATATATTCTCCCATAAAGTAAACTTTGAAATGTTTGCCTTTACTGCTAATGCATTTACAACAGTGTGTCCATATTTTTTCAATATTAACTCTAAATCTCCAGTTTGTTCATTCCTTATGAAGCGTTTATCAATTTGAAACACAAGACCATTTTCAGTTTGAGAAAGGTGTATGGCTTCTAGTGGACCGTCCCAAACTTTATGCAAGGTTTTTAAATAGAGTTGTGCTGCAATAAAAAAGCCGTACCGACGCATAAAGACTGACGTCGCTACAGCTGTCGTTGGAGAGCCTGTTGAATGCTTTATATTGGAAATGAAACGATCAAAGCCATTAGTAAGGCTGGTATGGACAGTCATAAATCCTTTAGGCTCATTCTCAATATGAACTTGGAATCTTTTCAGGTCTTCTAGGTTAAGCACCAGAAATCGCCTCATTTACTTTTGGGATGACACAACGACCTTTACCAAAAGGAATGCAATGAGGGGTGCCAAATAATGGATCTGTTGCAACTTGACATTCCATGCCAAACACAGCACGTACCAGTTCGCAGTTAATAATCGATTCAGGTGTGCCTTGGTTGAAAACAGCCCCATCTTTTATAGCGATAATATTGTGTGCATATCGAGAAGCTAAATTAATATCATGCAATACCATTATGATTGTTCGGCCATGTTTTTCGTTTAACTCGAATAATAGGTCTAGAATTTCTATTTGATGAGTCATATCTAAATACGTTGTAGGTTCGTCTAATAAAATAATGTCTGTATCTTGAGCTAATGTCATAGCAATCCATGCTCGCTGTCTTTGCCCACCTGAAAGTTCATCTACAGGTCGGTTACGCAATTCGTCTACACGGGTTGCCTTCATCGCTTCTTCAACTATCTCGGAGTCTTCTTCACTCCATCGTTTTAACCAAGATTGGTGGGGGTAACGTCCTTGTTTTACTAGGTCATGAACGGTTAACCCTTCAGGTGAAATAGGAGATTGAGGAAGGATTCCTATTTTTTTTGCGACTTCACGTGAAGACATACGAAGAATATCTTTTCCTTCTAACAGGACTGAGCCGTCAGCCGGTTTTAATAAACGCGCGATTGAACGAAGAAGGGTAGACTTCCCACAACCATTGCTACCTACAAATACAGAGATTTCACCACGCGGGATCGTTAAATTTAAATTTTCAAAGAGTAAGTGATCGTGATACCCAATGGATAACTCTTTTGTTTGAATAGAAGTCTTCATTTCAGCATTCCTCCACATATAGCTCGTTGATATTCTCTCTCAATACTTACATCTTATCACAGATTAAAGTGCAAGTGAGAATGATTTTTAATAACAATTGAAATTTATCTTTACAAAAGAGGGAACAACCTTTAAACTAACATTGAATTGATAATGATTATCAAGTTCGATAAGAGAAAATCATAATATTACATGAATTTGGGGGTCCAACATGAAAAAAGTAACTGTCTTAGTACTTATCCTTTTTGTATTTTTGTTAGCAGCGTGTTCTTCCGGTAATGAAGAAACGATTTCGAATGAGGAAGAATTAACAAATGATGAAACGTCGTCAAATGAAGAAGTAAGTGAAATAATTATAGAGGGTGTTAATGGAGAAGTGACATTAGATGCTCCTGCCAAAAAGGTTGTTGTACTTGAATGGACATATGCAGAAAACCTTCTAGCTTTAGGAATGCAACCAGCAGGTATGGCTGATATTGAAGGATACGGAAACTATGTAAACATTGAACCGCAATTAGATGAAAGTGTAACAGATGTTGGAGGCCGTCAAGAACCTAACTTAGAAGCTATTGCTTCAATTGATCCAGATTTGATAATTGGTGTTAGCTTCCGTCATGATGGCATGCTTGATCAACTAGAGTCCATTGCACCAACCGTTATTTTTAATCCTTATCCAGAAGATGATAGTATTAATTTATATGAAGAAATGGAAATGACTTTTAATGAAATGGCAAAAGCGGTTGGCAAAGAAGCTGAGGCACAACAAGTGTTAGCTGATCTTGATGCACATTATGACGAAGCAAAAGCAAAAATTGAAACTGGTAATCTTTCAACAAATGATGTGATCTTAACTCTTGCTTATTCAGGACCTCAAGCACCTGAAATCCGAGTTTTTACACCGCATTCAATGGCTTCAATTATTTTAGAAAAAATCGGTTTGAACAACATCCATGAGCCTGATCAATTTGAGATTTTTGGTTCAAGCACATTTAATGTTGAAGGTCTAGTAAAATATGAAGACGCTAATTATTTATACACAGTGCCGGATACAGATAATATTTATGAAAACCAGTTAAAAGGCAATAAAGTTTGGGAGAATTTATCATTTGTAGAAGAAGACCGCCTTTATGATTTAGGAGCTGATACGTGGTTATATGGAGGACCGTTATCAGCAGGTACTTTGGTTGATCAAATTACAGCTACAATGGTGAATGAGTAATGTTTGGGAAGTCGCTGAATAAGTCCTTTGTCATTCTGACAGGGGGCTTCTTCCTGCTTATGTTATTATCGCTTATCCACTTAACACAAGGACAAGCTGAATACTCCATTTCTGAATTGCTTAGTGAAGTTTGGGTAGAAGGTCGAATTCAAGATATTGTGCTATCATTTCGTTTGCCGAGACTAGTAATTGGTATATTAGCAGGAGGAGCACTTGCCGTATCTGGTGCACTATTACAAACCTTGACGAAAAACCCTTTAGCAGCACCTGGTACGTTAGGAATTAATGCAGGGGCATTTTTCTTTGTTGTTGCTTCAACGATTTTCTTTCCTAGCTTTATAGGGAATTATCCATTTTTAACAGCTTTACTTGGTGCTGTCGTTTCGTCAATCATGGTTGTCATGTTAGCAGGACGACAAATGGAACCAGTACGGGTTGCGTTAACTGGAATGATTATTTCATTAATGTTTGCGTCTATTACAGGAGCACTGCAGCTATTATTCGAAAATAAAACAAATGGACTCTTTTTATGGGGATCTGGTACTCTTGTTCAATTAAATTGGAACGGTATTACATTTGCTGCACCTGTTATCGCTATTGCGTTTGTCTGTGCATTGATTCTAGCAAAGCCGCTCGATACCTTATCACTTGGTGAAGATATTGCGACTTCACTTGGTCAGAAGGTTTCTGCGGTAAAATTAGCTACCTGGGGTGTAGCAATTGTTTTAGCTGCTATAACGGTTAGTGTAGTTGGCCCCATTGGTTTTATTGGATTAATGGCTCCACATATTGTTCGGATGCTTGGTGTAAAAGGGCATGTAATGATTTTTGTCCATTCGTTCTTATGGGGTGCGATTATGATGATTGGAGCAGACGTGTTAGGCCGTATGATCCAGCCAGGGCAGGAAGTGCCAGTTGGGGCCATGACTGCGTTGATTGGTGGTCCTTGGCTTCTATATTTAGCGTGGAAGACAGTACGTTCGATCAAGCGATCAGATCGGCAAATGGGAGGAACCACCTCGCCAATTCGATTAAAAGTGATAATCCCAATATTAATGGCAATGATTACTTTAAGTGTTGTTATTGCTTTTTCTTATAACGGTACAGAATGGTCGCTTAATTGGACGAACACATATATCTGGAATTTCCGTATTCCTCGTGTGTTGACATCATTTATTGTGGGAATAATTCTTGCTGTTACAGGAGTCCTCTTACAAGGAGTGTTACGTAATCCACTTGCAGATGCTAGTGTAATTGGTGTCACATCTATGGGTGGGGCAGGGGCAATGTTGTTACTAGTGATGTTCCCAGCAATCCCGGCTGCGTTTATGCCACTAGGTGCCATTATTGGTTCTGTTGTAGCCCTGCTAATTATATTAGTTACCGCATGGAAAAATAGTTTCCAACCAATGTTGGTAGCTTTGATGGGAATTGCCATCTCAGCGTTCGGATCGGCAGCTACACAAGTATTTGTCGTGAAAGCAAAGCTTGCTGTAGCAGCAGCACTTGTCTGGTTATCAGGAAGTACGTATGGAAAAGGGTGGGATGACGTTTACTATGCTCTCATCTTGTTCGCTCTTTTCATAGGACCGGCGATTTACATGACTCGTAAGCTAGATACATTAACTTTTGGTGACGATGTTGCATCAGGTTTAGGAGTTTCGGTTAGATCAGCAAGAGTTTGGGCATTAGTAATTGGAGTTGCTTTAAGTACAATTGCGGTTTCGTTAGTAGGAACAATTGGTTTTATTGGGCTTGTTGCACCGCATATTGCAAGAAGGTTAGTTGGATATCGTCATCTTCCGCTAATTTTAGTATCAGGCTTGCTAGGCGGATTATTACTTGTTACAGCGGATTTACTAGGTAGAATACTGATTACACCAAATGAAATTCCAAGCGGTCTAATAGTCGCAGTGATTGGTACTCCTTATTTGTTATACCTATTAAGGAAAATGAAATAGTATTATTTTATTTACTATATTAAAATAACAATAGGGAGGAGTGGTGTTTTTATGATAGTAAATTTTGCTGAAAGTGCAATTACAACCGAAGAGGAACTAAGGAATATTGTAGGATCTCCCCATAAGAACGTCGTCAATAAAACAATATCCATTATTGATGAGCATTGCAAAAACTTTATTGCCAAATCACCTTTGCTATTTCTAGCGACAGCGGATTCGAAAGGGCATTGTGACGTTTCGCCAAGAGGAGATGAGCCAGGAACAGTACTTGTGTTAAATGATCATCAGCTAGTTTTACCTGATCGACCGGGCAATAAAAGATTAGATTCGATTTCGAATATTTTGTTAAACCCTCAAGTTGGTTTACTTTTTCTGATCCCAGGTTTGGAAGATGTACTTCGTATAAATGGTCGGGCAACGATTATTAAGAACGATGATATTTTAAATCAAATGAGTCTAAAAGGGAAAAAGCCCTTACTTGGTATTGGGATTGATGTAGATGAAGCTTTCATTCATTGTCCTAGGGCATTAAATCAATCAAACATTTGGAATCATGAATCCTGGGAAGATAAAGAAACATTACCAACATTGATGGAAATATTTCATGCTCATTTGAAAATTAACGGAGTAGAAGTCAAAGCATAACACTGTTTTCTCAAAAAAAACAAATGGTGAATGACCCCAATTTTTCTACGAATTTGGGGTTTTATACTGAGAAAATATTGATTTGTAATTTTGATATATGTTTTATATGAAGTAAGTAATTTCCCGGTGAATAATGTCGCCAATTGCACTTTTCTGTCTTCAATCTAATAAACCGTTCAATTGGTTTATTTAGAGGCGGGAAATAAATAGGTATTTTAAGCACTCCATATGATTTGCCTCTAAAACAATGGAAATTGTCAGGAAAGTCTGTCCGAATTAAAACTTATTTATATTTGTTGATGCGTCTCTTTCTTTTTAAGAGGTGCATCTTGTTATGGTTTTTAAATTAGGTTCCTGAAAGAATGTCGTATTTCACTACATTGGCACCTCTGAAGAAGACAGTGTACACTAGAACAAGTATAATGAATGTAATAAGTAATAAAAATAGGAGCTAATGTACTATGTATCGTAATTTAGAAGAATGCATTTTGGATTTGGAGAGAGACGGCCAATTAGTAAGAATTAAGGAAGAAGTGGATCCTCACCTGGAAATGGCAGCTATTCACTTAAAAGTCTTTGAAGCTGGTGGTCCTGCTTTGTTATTTGAAAATGTCAAAGGGTCAAAGTTTCAAGCAGTATCCAATTTGTTTGGAACCATCGATCGAAGTAAGTTTATCTTTCGTAAAACGTTAGAAGCAACACAAAGTGTAATCGCATTAAGAAATGATCCAATGAGTCCATTAAAAAATCCTTTTAAACATATAGGAGCCGGATTGGCTGCTACCAAAGCACTTCCAATAAAAAAGACAAGCAGCATCCCAGCAGATTTTAAGGAAATCCAAATTTATGATCTTCCACTTATTCATCATTGGCCAGATGATGGAGGGGCCTTCGTTACTCTTCCTCAAGTTTATTCAGAAGATCCGGAGAAACCGGGGATCATGAATGCAAATCTTGGGATGTATCGTATTCAGCTTAGTGGCAATGAGTATAAAATGAATAAAGAGATTGGATTACATTATCAAATTCATCGTGGAATTGGAGTACATCACGAAAAAGCCAAAAAACTAGGAATTCCATTAAAGGTAAGTATTTTTATTGGAGGACCGCCTTCTCATACGTTAGCAGCTGTGATGCCACTTCCAGAAGGGTTAAGTGAAATGACATTTGCTGGCTTATTGGCAGGACGGCGTTTTCGGTATAGCTATGTGGATGGTTACTGTATCAGCCATGATGCTGACTTTGTCATTACGGGAGAGGTCCATCCTGAAGAGACGAAGCCAGAGGGACCATTTGGCGATCACTTAGGATACTATAGCCTTACGCATCCATTTCCAGTCATGCGTGTTCATAAGGTGTACGCAAAAAATAATTCGGTCTGGCCGTTTACGGTTGTTGGTCGACCACCTCAAGAAGATACAGCTTTTGGAGATCTTATTCACGAGTTGACAGGTGATGCCATTAAACAAGACATTCCAGGTGTTCAAGAAGTTCATGCTGTCGATGCGGCTGGCGTACATCCACTACTATTTGCAATTGGCAGTGAACGCTATACCCCTTATCAACAAGTGAAGCAGCCAACCGAATTATTGACGCTTGCTAACCGAATTTTAGGGACAGGCCAGTTAAGTTTAGCGAAGTATCTCTTTATTACAGCAGAAGAGGCGCAACCGCTAGCAACTCGCAAGGAAGAGGAATTTCTAACTTATATATTAGAACGAATTGATCTAAGACGTGATATTCACTTTCAAACAAACACGACCATTGATACATTAGATTACTCAGGAACGGGGTTAAATACAGGAAGTAAAGTCGTATTTGCCGCTTATGGAGATAAGAAAAGAGATCTATGTAAGGAAGTTCCAAATTCTTTAATAGATTTACAGGGCTTTGATCAACCGCACCTCGTTATGCCAGGAATTGTTGCTATTCAAGGACCTAAGTTTACTACCTATGACCAGGCACAACAAGAGTTAAAAGAGTTAGGTGATGCAATAAATGAAAGAGGTAAATTGCCTTCTTGTCCAATGATCATTCTCTGTGATGAGAGTCAGTTTGTCAGTGAGTTAACAAGTAATTTTCTATGGGTTACATTTACTAGAAGCAATCCATCTCATGATATATATGGGGTGAATAGTCAATATGAATTTAAACATTGGGCCTGTGATAACGTCATTATTGATGCCAGGACGAAGCCTCATCATGCTCCACCACTAGTTCCAAATGCTAATGTAGAAAAAAATATTGAGCGATTTTTTGATAAAGGTGCGAGTTTAGGTCATATTTAACTATGGATGAACTATATTCAGCTAATTTTTAATAGAGAGTGTCTCAAAAGGTATGTTTTTAACCTTTTGAGATACCTCATTTTTTTGAGAGAAATTAAGTCCCAAATATTAAGGGTCTCAATAAAGAAGATGTTAGACTGTAATAATAAGGTTGTTTACAGCTAACGAAAATGACGTAGTTCTATTTGACTGTCGTACTACACAGAGCTAAGCTGAAATCGATTACCTATTATATTCGATAGAAAACCAGAAAAAGTTCCTATATCCCAGTAAATACCATCTAAAGGAGAGAAGAGTGGTTCCTGTTTCTTTCCTTACACTTATATTACTTGTAATCGTTTTCAGTTAGAACTACTTATAAAATAAGGCTTTTTTGAAAAAAATACGGAAACTTGAAGAAACAAAAAAATCTTCCAAAAAAAGCGTTTACAAATTAGACACAATCATGTATCTTTAAATTATTAAATGAAAGCGCATTCGATTCAATCACACAAGAGTGTAATCGATTGCAAATTTCAAGAGATTGCGAAATTTATACTTATTTATCTGATTTTTTAAACAATTATTTTTATTAAGAAAAGGAGGATGATAGTAATCAAAATGGTCCTTTCTATGTATAGGCGTTGTTGCATTTGAGGGTTTATGTGAAAGCGATTACACAAATTTAATGTTTATCAGGGGGAATTACGAATGAAATTCGGGAAATCAGTATTAACTTTTGTCGGTTTAATCATGCTATTATTCTTAGCTGCTTGCGGAGGTGGGAATGAACCTAGTTCGGCAACAGAAGGCTCTGGAGATAAAAAGACAATTGGTGTTTCAATTTCTAACTTAGACGAATTCCTAACTTACATGCAAGACGCAATGAAAGAAGAAGCAGAGAATCATCCTGATTTTGAATTTATTTATACAGATGCTCAAAATGATAGTGCAAGACAAATGGACCAAATTGAGAACTTTATCACTCGAAATGTAGATGCAATTGTTATTAACCCGGTTGACACTACTGCTGCAGTTGACATTATTAACCTAGTAAACAATGCAGGAATTCCGATTATTGTTGCAAATCGTACTTTTGATGGGGTAGAAGAAGCGACTGCTTATGTAGGATCTGAATCTATACAATCTGGTATTTTACAGATGGAAGAAGTAGCCGAATTGTTAGGTGGTGAGGGAAACATTGCCATCATGGATGGAATATTAGGTCATGAAGCACAAATTAAAAGAACAGAAGGAAACGTTCAAATTATTGATCAACATGATGGTTTAGAAGTTGTACTTCAGAATACAGCGAAGTTTGACCGCTCTGAGGGTATGAGATTAATGGAAAACTGGTTAAACTCTGGTACACATATCGATGCTGTTGTATCAAACAATGATGAGATGGCTCTTGGTGCAATCTTGGCTTTGGAAGCAGCTGGAAAACTAGATGATATTTTAGTTGCGGGAATTGATGCCACACCTGCAGCTTTAGAAGCTATGAAAGCTGGACAACTTAGTGTCACAGTATTCCAGGATGCAAAAGGTCAAGGAGCAAATAGTATTATTACTGCTGTAAAAGCAGCAAATGGTGAAGAAGTAGAAGACGTTTTAGTGCCTTATCAACTTGTGACACCTGATAATGTAGATGAGTATGTCGCCAAGTACGAGTAATACTTAAGAAACAGGTTATGAAAGGAAACCTCATTGGTTTCCTTTCATTAAATGAATATCCTATTGAATATGGGAGGGTACAAAATGAGTGATTACATTTTACAAATGGAAAACATCACAAAAGAATTTCCTGGTGTAAAAGCATTAGACGACGTCCAATTAAAAGTTAGAAAAGGTACTGTTCATGCTCTTATGGGAGAAAATGGAGCAGGAAAATCGACTCTTATGAAAATCATTATCGGGATGTACACACCGGATACGGGAAAAATTATCTTTGGCGGTGAAGAGTTGAAATTAAACAATATTAATGATTCTTTGGATAAAGGGATATCTATGATCCATCAAGAGTTGAGTCCTATTCCTGAAATGACTGTTGCAGAAAATATATATTTAGGACGGGAACCAACTTATGGGAAAAGTGGGCTCGTAAATAATCGTAAATTATATCAAATGACTAAAGACCTATTGAACAGTTTAGAAATAAATCTTGATCCCAAAACAAAAATGATCGATTTAAGCATTGCTAATACACAAATGGTTGAGATTGCAAAAGCGATATCCTTTGATTCAAAGTTAGTCATTATGGATGAGCCAACTTCTGCAATTACAGAAAAAGAGGTTGCTCAACTCTTTAAAATGATACGCTCATTAAAAGATAAAGGTGTTGGAATTATTTATATTACTCATAAGATGAGCGAGTTGTATGAAATTGCAGACGATATATCTGTATTTAGAGATGGTCAGTTTATCGGTACTGATACGGCTGCGAATATGGAAAGAGATAGACTAATTAAGATGATGGTAGGAAGAGAATTAAATCAAGTATTCAATAAGCCTGAACCTAAAATTGGTGAAGTAGCTTTATCAGTTAAAAATTTAAGTCATGATGGTTGGTTTGAAGACGTGAATTTTGAAGTTCGAAAAGGAGAAATTGTTTGTTTTGCAGGGTTGATGGGGGCAGGAAGAACAGAAGTACTTGAAACCATCTTTGGTGTGAAAAAAGCGGACCAAGGTGATGTATATGTTCATGGTGAGAAAGTCAAGATTAATACTCCAATAGATGCTATTAAAAGTAACCTAGGTTTTTTAACTGAAGACCGGAAATTAACAGGTTTGTTTCTACCTCTATCAGTTAGAGAAAATATGATAACTGTTAATATTGATCGGTATATTTCATCGGGGTTATTGAACTACAAACAAGTTAAATCTGACTGCTTAGAGCAAAAAGAAAATCTTAAAATCAAAACACCAAGCATTGATCAAATTGTTGAAAATTTAAGTGGTGGGAACCAGCAAAAAGTATTATTAGCAAGATGGTTACTGAAAAACCCAGATATTTTATTTTTAGATGAACCAACTCGTGGAATTGATGTTGGAGCGAAATCAGAGTTCTATAACATAATTTTTAAATTAGCAAGCCAAGGGAAAGCAATAGTCGTTGTTTCTTCTGAAATGGCAGAAATACTAGGTTTGTGTGATCGCGTATTAGTTATGCATGAAGGTCGAATTACTGGTGAATTAAGCAGAGAAGAAGCCAACCAAGAAAAGATTATGCAATATGCTACTGGTCAACAAAATATTAGTAAGAAAAAAGCTAGTCAGAGCGAAACGCGACAAGCTGTAACTAACTAATATCGGAATGTGCAAGAAGTGTCTAGAGAATTTTATTCAGTTTGGAGGAACGTAAGATGGGTCTAGAGTTAGAAAAGACGGAATCAAAACAAGTGAAAAATAATCAAGGTAAAGAGTTAGCAGTGAATATTTTAAAGAAATATGGTATATTTATCATTCTAATTTTACTAATTGTCTTAATGTCCATTTTAACACCCCATTTTCTAAGTGCTACTAACTTGATAAACATTGTAAGGCAGATGTCCATTATAGGTATTATAGCAATAGGGGTTACACCTATCATTATTACAAAAGGGATAGATTTATCTTCTGGTTCAGTAATTGCATTAGTTTCAGTTGTAGTGGCAACATTTGCTCAAGGAGATTATCCGTTAGTTGTTCCGATTTTAGTAGCTCTAGGTGTCGGTTTATTAGCTGGTCTAATTAACGGAACACTCGTAGCAAAAGGAATGCTAGCTCCTTTTATCGCTACATTAGGAATGATGACAGCTGCTCGTGGAGCTGCGATGCTTTATAGTGATGGTCGACCAATTGGTGGTATTTCTGAATCGTTTACATTTATCGGTCAAGGAATTGTTTTTGGGATTCCAGTACCAGTTATCATCTTTGGATTAGTAGGATTAGTGACATGGGTACTACTTAACAAAACAAAGGTTGGTAGATATGTTTATGCAATTGGTGGAAATGAACAAGCGGCTGTTACAGCTGGTATTAATGTAAGTAGAATTAAGTTAATGGTTTATGCATATGCTGGTCTTTTAGGTGGTATTGCCGGTATGATTCTTACATCAAGGATTGCATCTGGTCAGCCACAAGCAGGTATTATGTTTGAATTAGATGCAATTGCTGCAGCTGTTATTGGTGGTACTAGTTTGTTTGGCGGGATTGGTACAGTTGGTGGAACAATTATTGGAGCCTTAATTATTGGTGTTATGAACAATGGTCTAGACCTTTTAGGTGTAAGTTCATATTGGCAGCAAATCGTAAAAGGTGCAATTATCGTTGCGGCTGTATATATTGATTCTAGAAAGAACCGTAAAAAATAACACTATTGATCTCTGTTTGAGAGATACTACAGGGGATGTCCCAAAAGGTCAAATACAGACCTTTTAAGACATCCCCTTTGTTTTTTACTTGAATCACTAAAAAATGTTAGAAAGTAAGAAAAAAAGTAAGTATACTATTGAAAGCGTTTTATAATAATGTTATTATAAAACTATGTTAATAGACTTGCTACCAAAGTTAAGAAGGGGGTTGGTTCCGAGGAACTGTACTTTTTTTACCTGGTATGAAATCGATTGCAAATAAATTTTCAAAGATAACTCAAATACTAATAGAGTGTAGTACCTTAGGTGATAGTAAGTATTGAAGGTTAACTTTTTGGAATCTAATAAGAAAATTGATTAAAAAAGTATTGACTGAAAACGCTTTTAATATTATTCTGTAACAGAAGTTATCAAAACATAACCAAAACATGACAATAATTACAAGGTGATTAAGTGTAATGAAAGTCATAAAGGTTCTGATTTTGTTACAATTAAATAAAAAACTCACAAAAAAAATTTCATCTTAATGAAATCGATTTCATCGGATTTAATTATGAGTTAACTGATTTTTAGGAGGTAAACGTAATGAGCAAATTGCTTCGTAAGCCAGAAAATGCGGAAATTAAAGATGGTGTAACACTCGTTCATAATGTTACATCTGAAAACTCTTCTCTAGAGTATGTAAATTTTAAGATGATTGATTTAGCTCCTGGAGCCACATATTCAGAGGAGTTAGGAAAGCAAGAGTGTTGTATTGTTGCTGTAACAGGGAAAATCAATGTGACAGATCAAGAGGTTACATTTGAAAATTTAGGAACACGTGAAACTGTATTTGAAAAAGTACCGACAGATAGTGTTTATGTTTCAAACGATCGCACGTTTGAAGTCGTTGCAGTAAGCCAAGCGCGTGTAGCTCTATGTTATTCACCTTCAGATAAGCAATTACCAACGAAGTTAATCAGTGCTGCAGACAATGGAGTGGAGCATAGAGGAACAGGAAACAACAAGCGAATGGTTCATAACATTTTACCAGATTCGGACCCTTCAGCAAATAGTTTGCTAGTTGTAGAAGTGTTCACAGAAAGCGGAAATTGGTCTAGTTATCCTCCACACAAACATGATCAAGATAACTTACCAGAAGAGTCATTTTTAGAAGAAACATATTATCATGAAATGAACCCTTCACAAGGTTTTGTATTCCAACGTGTTTATACAGACGACCGTTCACTAGATGAAACGATGACAGTTGAAAATGGAAACATGGTCATCGTTCCAGTAGGATATCATCCGGTAGGTGTTCCTGAAGGTTATACTTCATACTATTTAAACGTAATGGCAGGTCCAACTCGAATTTGGAAATTTTATAACGACCCTGATCACGAGTGGATTCTAAAAGGTTAAAACTAAAAACAATAAAACAATAAAACTACTAAGAGGAGTGTTAGATAAAATGAATTATAAATTTAATGAAAATAGAGAATTCGATATTATTGCAATCGGTCGAGCGTGTATTGATTTAAACGCAGTTGAATATAATCGCCCAATGGAAGAAACAATGACGTTTTCTAAATACGTTGGTGGTTCACCTGCTAATATCGCAATTGGAAGTTCCAAGCTTGGTCTTAAGGCAGGATTCATTGGGAAACTTGCAGACGATCAACATGGCCGTTTTATCGAGCAGTACATGAGTGGAGTTGGGATCGACACATCCAATATGGTTGTTGATAAAGCAGGACATAAAACTGGATTAGCATTTACCGAGATTAAAAGTCCAGAAGAATGCAGCATTCTAATGTATAGACAAGATGTAGCAGATCTTTATCTTGACCAAAGCGAAGTAAATGAAGAGTATATTAAAAAATCTAAAGTTCTTCTAGTTTCAGGTACAGCTTTATCAAAAAGCCCATCTCGCGAAGCGGTATTGAAATCAATTAGCTTAGCGAAGAAAAATGATGTAAAGGTTATCTTTGAGCTAGATTATCGTCCATATTCTTGGAATAATGCAGAAGAAACTGCCGTGTATTATTCATTAGTTGCTGAACAATCTGATGTTGTCATTGGTACTCGTGAAGAATTTGATGCACTTGAAAATAGAACAACAGAAGGCAATAACGAGGATACAATAAACTACTTATTCAAACACTCACCTGATTTAGTTGTTATTAAGCATGGTGTTGAAGGTTCATATGCTTATGCAAAATCTGGAGAAGTGTTCAGAGGTTTAGCATATAAGACAAAGGTACTAAAAACATTTGGTGCAGGTGATTCGTATGCATCGGCATTCTTATTCGCACTAATTAGTGGTAAGGATATTGAAACTGCCCTAAAATATGGAAGTGCTTCAGCTTCTATTGTAGTGAGCAAGCATAGTTCATCAGATGCAATGCCATCTGTTGAAGAAATTGAAGGATTAATTGAAAAGAATGAAACCATTTCAGTGGGATAGAGGAGAACGCTTATGAAAACGATTAGATTAACGACAGCTCAAGCTTTAATCAAGTTTTTAAATCAACAATATATTCACGTTGACGGAGAAGAAATTCCATTTGTAGAAGGGATCTTTAATATCTTCGGTCACGGAAATGTTTTAGGAATAGGTACAGCTTTAGAAAGTGATCCAGGCCATTTAAAAGTGATTCAAGGGAAAAATGAACAAGGTATGGCACACGCTGCGATTGCTTACAGTAAGCAATTACTTCGTAAAAAGATTTATGCGATAACAACGTCAAGTGGTCCGGGGTCCGCGAACTTAGTAACAGCAGCGGGAACAGCCCTTGCTAATAATATTCCAGTATTACTAATCCCAGCAGATACGTATGCTACTCGTCAGCCAGACCCTGTATTACAGCAAATAGAACAAGAGCATAGTCTTGCTATTACAACAAATGACGCATTAAAACCGGTATCTAGATATTGGGATCGTGTAACGCGCCCTGAACAGTTAATGTCAAGTTTAATCCGTGCGTTTGAAGTAATGACGGATCCAGCTAAAGCAGGTCCTGCAACGGTTTGTATCTCACAAGATGTTGAAGGGGAAGCGTTTGATTTTGATGAAAGATTCTTTGAAAAGCGTGTTCACTATATTGATCGCAAACCAGCAAGTGACCGTGAATTAAAAGGTGCTGCTGAACTAATTAAAGAAAGTAAAAAGCCTGTAATCGTAGTTGGTGGTGGAGCGAAGTATTCAGAAGCCCGCGATATTTTAGTGGAATTCTCAGAGAAATATAATGTGCCATTAGTAGAAACGCAAGCTGGTAAATCTACTATTGAGCATTCATTCAAAAATAATCTTGGCGGTCTTGGTATTACAGGTACACTTGCAGCTAACAAAGCAGCTCAACAAGCAGACCTTGTTATTGGTGTAGGAACAAGGTATACAGACTTTGCAACATCATCAAAAACGATCTTTAACTTTGATGAAGCTAAGTTTTTAAATGTAAATGTAAGCCGGATGCAAGCTTATAAACTTGATGGATATCAAGTAGTAGCCGATGCAAGAACAGCTTTTGAAGCATTAACACCAATGCTTGAAGGATATGTAAGTGAATTTGGCGACACGATTACTGAACTGAAGGAAGAATGGCTAGCAGAGCGTGACCGCTTAAGCGAAGTAACATTTAGCCGTGAAGGCTTTGTTCCTGAAATTAAAAATCATTTCTCTCAAGAAGTGATGAATGAATATGCAGATGCATTAGGAACTGAATTTGCTCAAACAACAGCATTACTAACAATTAATGACACGATAGATCCTGATAGTATCATCATTTGTGCTGCAGGTTCTCTTCCAGGAGACCTACAACGTTTATGGCATTCATCTGTTCCTAATACGTACCACCTTGAGTATGGGTATTCATGTATGGGATATGAAGTTTCAGGTACATTAGGACTGAAATTAGCTGAGCCTACAAAAGAAGTATACACGATGGTCGGTGATGGTAGTTTCTTAATGCTTCACTCTGAGTTCGTAACAGCAATTCAATACAATAAAAAGATTAATGTATTATTATTTGATAACTCCGGTTATGGTTGTATTAACAATCTGCAAATGGATTTTGGCGGCGGAAGTTACTTCTGTGAATTTAGAACAGAAGATAATCAAATCTTAAATGTAGATTATGCGAAAGTGGCTGAAGGTTACGGAGCGAAAGCGTATCGTGCTAATACTGTAGAAGAACTAAAGGCAGCATTAGAAGACGCTAAGAAACAAGATTGCTCTACGTTAATTGAGATGAAAGTCCTTCCTAAAACGATGACAGACGGTTATGAAGGAAGCTGGTGGAACCTTGGAGTTTCTGAAGTATCTGATCGTGAGGGAATCCAAAAAGCATATGAATTCAAGCAAGAAAAACTGAAAAATGCAAAGCAATATTAATAATAGAAGGTGAATGCTAATGAGTAATCAAGATATTCTATGGGGAATTGCTCCAATTGGCTGGCGTAATGATGATATACCAGAAATCGGTGCAGAAAATACATTACAACACTTATTAAGTGATATTGTTGTAGCAGGGTTTCAAGGTACGGAAGTTGGAGGATTTTTTCCTGAAGCAAAAGTACTAAACAAAGAACTTAGTTTGCGTAACTTAAAGATTGCAGGACAATGGTTCTCAAGCTTCTTGATTCGTGATGGACTTGAAAAAGTAGCAAAGGAATTCCACAAGCATTGTGCGAATTTACAGCAAGTAAATGCAGCAGTTGCGGTTGTTTCTGAACAAACTTACAGCATTCAAGGTACAAAAAAGAATGTATTTACAGATAAGCCTTATTTTACAGATGAGGAATGGAATACGTTGTGCCAAGGTTTAAATGAGCTTGGAAAAATTGCCGAACAGTATGATTTACATTTAGTATTTCACCACCATATGGGAACAGGTGTACAAACGTTAGAGGAAATCGATCGTTTATTAGAAAATACGGATCCTAATCATGTTCACCTCCTTTATGATACTGGACACATCTATGTTTCAGATAATGACTATATGACATTATTAAAAAAGCATATGAATCGCATTAAACATGTCCACTTTAAAGATGTAAGGCAGAACAAGTTAGAAGAATGTAAGGCAGCTGGAAATTCGTTCTTAGATTCATTTTTAAATGGAATGTTTACTGTGCCAGGTGATGGTTGTATAGATTTCACAGAAGTTTATCAAATATTACTTGATCAAAATTACAAAGGATGGATTGTCATTGAAGCTGAGCAAGACCCAGCAAAGGCCCATCCATTAGAATATGCTTTAATCGCGCGTAAGTATATTGACGAAAAGTTATTTCAAAAAGTGACCGTCTAACAATTTAAAACCGGGTCTTTCGATTAGAGAGACCCGGCTTAATATAATTAAAAGATATAAGGAGGTGCCTGGTAATTGGCATTAGTATCTATGAAAGATATGCTCAAACACGCAAAAGAAGGAAACTATGCAGTTGGGCAATATAACATTAATAGTTTGCAGTGGGCGCAAGCAATTTTACAAGCGGCTGAAGAAGAACGTGGACCGGTTATTGTGGCAGCTTCCGATAGACTCGTTGATTATTTAGGTGGGTTTAAAACAATAGCAGCTATGGTGAAGGCGCTTGTTGAAGAAATGGAAATCACAGTTCCAGTTGCATTGCACTTAGATCATGGAATGAATGTGGAGAGATGTAAACAGGCGATCGATGCAGGGTTTACATCCGTGATGATTGATGGTTCCCACTATTCTATCGAAGAAAATATCGCTATGACTAAAGAAGTAGTCGATTACGCCAAACTTCACCAAGTATCTGTAGAAGCAGAAGTAGGAACAGTTGGTGGAATGGAAGATGGACTTATTGGTGGTGTAAAATATGCCGATCCTTATGAATGTTTGCGTCTTGTTGGAGAAACGGGAGTGGACGCATTGGCAGCCGCTTTAGGATCTGTTCATGGGCCATACCAAGGTGAACCGCAACTCGGCTTTGATGAAATGAAACAAATATCAGAAATGACTGGTATTCCATTGGTTTTACATGGAGGGTCAGGAATTCCGGATTACCAAATTAAAAAAGCGATTGAACTTGGACATGCAAAAATTAATGTGAATACTGAATGTTTACAAGCATGGGCAAAAACTGTCCGTGAAGTATTAATTAACGATAGTGATATTTACGATAATCGTGCGATTACTACACCAGGTAAAGAGGCGATCGTTGCTACAGTAAAAGAAAAGATGAGAGAATTTAATACAAGTAATAAAGCTCCTGAAAAATCTAACGTCTAGAAAAGTGCTATTAAAAGACCTGTCATGTAACATAACAGGTCTTTTTTCTATATAAAAAGGTCTTATAGATTGACTAGTTGTTTGAAGTTAATCTGCAATAATAAGCTGAATATTATGTTCTTGAGCATATTCTGTATATTTATTGGGAGGAACAGAGTCTGTAATTAGAACATCTATTTCCTGTATATCACAATAAGTCATTACAGCATGCTGATCAAATTTATTGTGATCAACTAAAAGAAACACTTCGGAACTTCTTTCTACAACTGTACGTTTGAGATCGCTTTCAAGTGGGCTCGAATTTGTTACTCCATTTTTTATAGAAACACCAGCAGAAGCCATAAATGCTTTGTTGATATTATGTGATTTCAGAATATCCTGTTTAATGAAACTAGCAAATGATTTGGTCTTGCGTTCTAGTACACCACCAGTTGAAATAACATTTAAATTTTCAAATGGAAGAGCGTGAATGATGAAATCAAGATTATTCGTAATGATCGTCAAATCAAGTGTTTTTATAAACTCGACTATTTCAAGTGTTGTTGTTCCTGAGTCGATAAATATAACATCTCCATCTGCTAAATAACTAGCGGCTTTTTTGGCAATCAGTTGCTTTTGACGCAAATTGCGTGTTTTTCTATCTTGAAAAGGTTCAAGTCGTGTTCGATTTACACTGACTCCACCATATACTTTTTTATACTCGCCGGATTCAACCAATTCTTGTACGTCTCGCCGAATGGTATTTTTCGAAACGCCAAAAACCGTTACCAAATCATCCAATGCAACCGTTTGATGTTGATTAATATAGTCAGAAATTTGATTAATGCGTTGTGATTTTAACATATTATACCAGCCCTTTATTTAAGAGAAATTGAATAGGGAGTATATTCCCTTGGGTTTTTGCAATGTAACCATTGTCGTTCTTGATTTTCCAGTAAAAGAATTCATATGAAAACTTATTCATATTATATCAACATTTAATCAAAACATCACCATCAAATTTTCAGAGAAATTACAAATGGTGTCAACTTTTTATAATTAGTTAGTAACCGTTTTCATAACGTGGTAAAATAACAATATAATACTTTGTTTTGACAAAGGTTTTGGATTTACTTATAATAATCTATTACTCTCATGACAATCATCGATAGCAAGAAAAATACGACCAAAAATACAGACATTCCCAGTAAAACGTTTTTACAGTGGAAGGAAGGTGAGGTGCTATAAAAATATGAAAATGAGTGATGTAGCAAAACTTGCAAATGTATCAGCAGCAACAGTTTCAAGGGTACTAAGTCATCCGGAGAAGGTTAGTGCTGAGACAAGACAAAGAGTTATGGATGTCATAAATAAAGTCAATTACAAACCTCATATTGTTGCAAGACAATTTAGAACACAAGAAACGAAAATCATCTTAGTTGTTGTGCCCGATATTACGAGTGCCTTTTTTTCAAAAGTATTAAGAGGTATTGAGCATATAGCCCTGGAAAATGGTTATCAAGTAATTTTAGGGGATACAGAAAACGATATTGAGAGAGAAGATAGTTATATTAATTTATTGTTGCAGAAACAAGTGGATGGAATGGTACTGTTAACAGCTCGTCTAAATAAGAGCAAGCTAGAAGAATTAGCTAGTGAATTTCCATTAGTACTAGCATGTGAATATGTAGATGGTTTGAATGTTCCTACTGTTTCAATCGATAATGTAAGTAGCGCTCGTAAAGCAACCGAGCATTTAATTCAATTAGGTCATTCGAAGATTGCTCACATCACAGGGCCCATTAGTGTTATCTTAAGTCGAGATAGGTTAAAAGGATATAAACAAGCAATGATTAGTAACGATTTAGAGGTCGATCCTGCATATATACAAGAGGGAGAATTAAGTTTTGAATCTAGTTATAATCAAACTTTAAAATTGTTATCGTTATCAACACCACCTACAGCTATATTTGTTTTTAATGATGAAATGGCCATGGGCACAATTAAGGCAGCTAAAGATAGTGGATTAAATGTGCCAAGCGACTTAGCGGTAGTAGGTTTTGATAATATAAAAATGTCATCAGTATTTGAACCTAATTTAACGACGATTGACCAACCGAAGTATGCAATTGGTAAAAAAGCGATGGAGTTGTTGCTAAAATTAATAAATGGTGAGCCTCTGAAAAAGAAGAAATTTGTTATGAAAGATGAATTAATAATAAGAGAATCTAGCCATATTGAGTAAATAATTGAAAAAGTGATCTGTGGTGTCTCAAAGGTCTGTTTTGACCTTTTGAGACACCACAGAAGCAATGAGCGGAGTCGCTACATCTTTTAAGAGCCTTGAGAGGAGTGGGTTACAAAAAACAGCCATTTACAAAGAAAACTAAATAATATAAAATAAAATAAGAAGTATTTTCAGGTACTTTTTTGTAAGCGGAACAAATACTGATTTTTTTTGATAGTCAGTGTAATCGTTTTCAGTTATTAGCTTGAAATATGGGAGGTGAGTTTAATAATATGAAGATGAGTGATGTAGCCAAACTAGCGAATGTTTCACCTGCTACAGTTTCGAGGGTACTTTGTCACCCCGAACTCGTAAGCAAAGAAACAAAGCAAAAAGTCATGGATGTAATCAACCAGGTTAATTATAAGCCTCATGCAGTTGCAAGGCAATTTAGGACGAAGGCAACGAAAATCATTCTTGTCGTTGTTCCGGATATTACAAGTGCCTTCTTCTCTGAAGTGCTTAGAGGTATAGAGCACGTTGCTGTTAGTTGTGGGTACCAAGTAATATTGGGAGACACTGAAAATAACATTGAAAGAGAAGCTGAATATATTAACCTATTATTTCAAAAACAAGCTGATGGAATGATTCTTTTAACTGCTCGTTTAGATAAGTATAAATTAGAGGAGCTATCTGAGCAGTACCCACTTGTGCTAGCCTGTGAATATATGGATGGATTGAATGTTCCAACTGTTTCTATTGATAATATAAGTAGTGCAAGAAAGGCTACGGAACACTTGATTCAATTAGGTCATACTAGGATAGCTCATATTACAGGTCCAATAAATATTGTCCTTAGTCGAGACCGCTTAAGGGGTTACAAGCAAGCGATGATTAGCCATGATTTAGAAATTGATTCAGCATATATTCAGGAAGGGGATCAAACCTTTGATTCTGGGTATAATCAAATGCTGAAGCTATTGGCACTAGAAACCCCGCCTACTGCAGTCTTTGTTTTCAACGATGATATGGCAATGGGTGTAATAAAGGCAGTAAAGGACTGTCACCTAAATGTACCTGAAGATATTGCTGTTGTCGGTTTTGACCATATAAAAATGTCATCAATACATGAACCGAACCTAACCACGGTTGCTCAACCAAAGTATGAAATAGGGAAAAAAGCGATGGAGTTATTATTAAAACAAATAAATAGTGAACAAATGCTCAAAAAGAAAATAGTAATGAAGGATGAACTAATTATTGGAGATTCCTGTGGATCGAAATCCAATGCTCTAAAGGCTCTAGAAAGAATTTAGTAGCGAAGATCTGAAATCGATTGCAGTATTTTGAGAAGCTCAAATTAATTATTCATTTGAAAAATAGAAATTCTTTCTATGAAAAAACTTCACTTAAATTTGTTGTTCTTTGTAGGATTCTGAGTGAAAAAACAATGAAAACCCAATGTTATTAAGGGGTATCATGATAAAATTAACATTAAAAAAAGTAAAAAAAAACTAGAAAAAGCATTTACAAAAAAAACTGAATGCTATAGAATAAGAATTGTAAGAGGAAGTCAAAACTAATTTCAATGTAATCGATT
This sequence comes from Halalkalibacter flavus, assembly GCF_036663575.1. NCBI lineage: Bacteria > Bacillati > Bacillota > Bacilli > Caryophanales > Bacillaceae > Halalkalibacter > Halalkalibacter flavus. The sequence continues at coordinate 56,594 of NZ_JAWRVK010000007.1, read as the reverse complement.
TCAATATATTATAGTTTTGCTTCTGGTAAATGTAAATGGTCTCGGTTTTGGGACGGCTACAGATCCAGTGGATTCTAGAAACCTAAAATTTAGTAGGATCTCTGGGGAGAAGGAGTGGCGCTACCTATTTTGAAAAGGATTTCATTGTGAGATAGGATGAAGCTAGCTATATAGGTCCTGTTCCAATTAAAAGGTAGCAAAGAAAAATTAAAGAAGCAAATATTGAGAGGAGTAATCACTATGTCAAATGCAGTAACTGTACAAAATCTTAAAAACTATATTGGAGGTCAATGGGTAGAATCAACTTCTGGAAAAACAGATGCGGTTCCCAACCCAGCTACAGGTGAAATTATTGCACATGTACCGATCTCAAGTCGTGAAGATGTAGATCAAGCAGTAGAAAACGCAGCAGCAGCATTTAAAAAATGGAGCAAAACAGCTGTACCTCGTAGAGCTCGTATTCTATTTAAATACCAACAATTATTAGTAGAAAACTGGGAAGAGTTAGCTCGTCTAGTAACATTAGAAAATGGAAAGAGCTACAGTGAAGCATACGGCGAAGTTCAACGTGGAATTGAGTGTGTTGAGTTTGCAGCAGGAGCTCCTTCATTGATGATGGGTAAGCAATTACCAGATATCGCTACAGGAGTTGAGTCAGGTATGTACCGTTACCCAATCGGAGTAATTGGTGGAATTACACCATTTAACTTCCCGATGATGGTACCATGCTGGATGTTCCCACTTGCAATTGCATGCGGTAACACGTTTATATTAAAGCCATCTGAGCGTACACCATTACTTGCTAATCGCTTAGCTGAATTATTTACAGAAGCTGGACTTCCTGAAGGTGTATTAAACATCGTACATGGTGCACATGACGTGGTTAACGGACTTCTTGAGCACCCAACAGTAAAAGCAATTTCATTCGTAGGGTCTCAACCGGTTGCAGAATACGTATACAAAACAGCGTCTGCTCATGGTAAGCGTGTTCAAGCGTTAGCTGGTGCGAAGAACCACTCAATCGTTATGCCAGATGCGAATTTAGATGGTGCAATTAACCAAATTATGAATGCAGCGTATGGTTCAGCAGGTGAAAGGTGTATGGCAGCTGCAGTTGTAGTAACTGTTGGTGATGTAGCAGAGCCATTCATGGAAAAATTAGTAGAAGCAGTTGATAAGATTACAATTGGTAATGGAATGGAAGAAGGAGTGTTCCTTGGTCCAGTTATCCGTGACTCTCATAAAGCAAAAACTGAGCAATACATTGAGCTTGGTGAAAAAGAAGGTGCTACTTTAGTTCGTGATGGACGTAAAGATGCAGCGAGTTCAGGTGCTGGATACTTCGTTGGACCGACAATTTTTGATCATGTCAATACAGAAATGACTATTTGGAAAGAAGAAATCTTTGCTCCTGTTTTATCAGTCGTACGTGTGAACACACTGGAAGAAGCAATTGAGTTAACAAACCAATCAGAATTTGCAAATGGTGCGTGTATTTATACAGATAGCGGAAGTGCTGTTCGTCAATTCCGTGAAGACATCGACGCGGGTATGCTTGGAGTAAACCTAGGTGTTCCAGCTCCAATGGCGTTCTTCCCATTCTCTGGTTACAAAAAATCGTTCTATGGTGATTTACATGCGAATGGTACAGATGGGGTTGAATTCTATACACGTAAGAAAATGCTAACGACTCGTTGGTAATTAAATGGAGGTACTAAGCATGAATGCTTAGTACCTTCCCTTTTTAAAAATGGAGTGATAAATTGAGTACTCATATTTCAAACAAAGAGAAATATATCTTTTTACTTGTTTCATTTATGATTTGGTTTCCGCATTTTATCTACCTTCCAATTTTGTCCCCCTATATGGAATCAATGGGTGGGACATATGTCTTTATTGGAATTGTGTTGAGTAGCTATGGTCTAATGCAATTTCTATTCAGGCTACCTATAGGAATAAGTTCAGATTTATTAAAGATACGTAAACCATTTATCATTTTAGGCTTATTAATAAGTACTGTTAGTTGTTTTATATTTGCACTAACAGATAGTTTAGGTTGGATACTTTTCGCTCGTTCTTTAGCAGGATTATCGGTGGCAACATGGGTGGTGTTTGCCGTTTTATACTCTAGTTATTTTGCTGATCGTGAAGTTCATCGAGCGATGAGCAGTATTTCCTTTGTGGTTGTGTTAGCTCAACTGTTAGGTATGATTTTTAGTGGCTATGTTGTTAACGCGTGGGGGTGGCAAGCTCCATTTTGGATAGGTGGAATAGTTGGACTGATAGGAATAGCACTCGCCTTCTTTATCTATGAACCAAAAGAGGCTGTAACGAAAGCTCCAGTAAGACTGCAGGAGCTTACATCCGTTATGAGAGAACCACACCTTTTAAAGATCTCATTACTATCAATTTTAGCTCATAGTATTATTTTTACAACCATGTTTGGATTCATTCCCACGTATGTTACAAGCATTGGATTTGAGGCAAGGGATATTAGTTTAATTGTTTTTGCTTTTATGATCCCTCATGCTTTAGCTACCCTTTATTTAGGGAAATTTGTTGTGCCGCGATTTGGAAAATGGAGAGCATTAAAGTATGCATTTTTGCTAACCGCGTTATTTACTTTGATAACTCCTTTCGTTGAGTCGAAATGGTTACTTATCGTCGTGCAAGGAGTTAATGGCTTTGCACTTGGAGTATTGTTTCCGTTGCTATTAGGGATGTCAATTGAATCAATATCTCATGAAAAAAGAGCAACTGCTATGGGTGTATATCAGGCGGTGTACGCTATTGGGATGTTCTTAGGCCCATTTTTAGCAGGTATCTTAAATTCTAGTTTTGGTATTGCGGCTGGCTTTTACTTTGCTGGAATGTTAGGTTTAATTGCGAGTGGTTTAATTGTTGTATGGGGAAGGAAAAAGTCCCAAAAACAAGTGGAAAAATATCAAATAAGCAGTTAAATAGAAAATCTTTTCGTTATCTAAGGAGAAACTGGTCGCATCAAAAATGCAGCCGGTTTCTTTATTGTTTATACTTTTTGTGATACACATCACAGCAGAAATATCAGACTATTAGTATGATAAAAGCATAGAAAGAAAGATCTTCTATTTAGAAAACGGATTCAGGAGGAGATTACAAATGAGATTTAACATTCGAGGTGAAAACGTAGAAGTAACAGTAGCCTTAAGAGATTATATTATAAAAAAAGTAGATAAGTTAGAAAAATACTTTGACGAAATTATCTTAACAGAAGTTCAAGTAAAGTTAAAAGTATATGAAAAAGATACCAAAGTAGAAATTACTATACCTTTAAAATCTTTAGTCCTTCGTGCAGAAGAGCAACATGAGAATATGTATGCTGCTATTGACTTAATTGTCGATAAATTAGAACGTCAAGTTCGTAAATATAAAACGAAAGTAAATCGTAAACCTCGTCAGGTAAAAGCTATTAGCAAGAGTGAAGCGAATGCAGTTCAACTGCTCGAGCCAGAAGTGGAAACTTTTGACCAAGTAGAAATGTTTCAAGTTGTAAGAACCAAACGCTTTAATTTAAAACCTATGCATATAGAAGAAGCAATTTTACAAATGAATATGCTAGGGCATCAGTTCTTTGTTTTTACAGAAGCAGAAACATTAGAAACGAATATTGTTTACCAAAGAAATGATGGAAAGTACGCTGTAATTGAGATTGAGTAATATTAAACAATTAGAAGAAAAGCACCTTGAAATTAAAATCAAGGTGCTTTTTACAGTGGAGGCAAGGAGTATTTTATTTTTAGAATCTAGAGCCTTGCATTTGCTGTTCGGCCATTTGAACTAAACGTTTCGTAATTTCTCCCCCAACGGAACCGTTAGCACGAGCCGTTGAATCCGCTCCTAGCTGTACTCCAAATTCTTGAGCAATTTCAAGTTTCATTTGATCAAGTGCTTTTTCTACTCCTGGAACTAAAAGGTTGTTGCTGCTGTTGTTTTGTGTCATATCTAATCACCTCTTTATTAGTTTCGAGCTTAGTATATGAGCCACCTTAAATATTATACATAAGTTAAACATAAATTATATTTTACTTAAATGAAAGAACATTTTTTATCTTCATTTTAAAAGAAATCATAAAACATTTTAAATCGATCGATGGTTGTGCACATCTTAGTAGAAAAACATGATAAGATAGAGATGGACCTTAAGTATGAAAAAATAGTATACATAAACTTTAAATTAAGGAGGGAATACATTGTCATTATTACGAACAATTACTGGCATTTGGAAAAGTCATGAAGAAACTGGCGAGAAACCAAAATTAGAAGGGTTAAATACACGTTACTATAAAAAGAGCCGTGAAGCTATGATTGACTATGTACATAAAATTGTAAATAATAACAAGTTGCCGAATTGGCAAGTTACAAATGTTGATGAAGAACGTGGAGAAGTCGTTTTAGAAAAGAAAGGTGTATCATCAAGCGTTATGGTTATCACCGTATTTAAAATTACACCAATAAAATCAGCTGTAGATGTATACTGTTCTAAACAAGGGGCTTTTGGGGATTTGGGTAGTAGTTATAAAAATATACTCGCATTTTTTAAAGCGCTTCATACAGAGGTGCAGCCAGAAGATCAACGCTAAAAAGGAAAGAGCCCCTCGATCATAATCATGATCGAGGGGCTCTTGCTACGATACGTCGTTTTTCTTTACGAAAGCCATTCTTTGCCATTTCCTACCGCGCCATCTCCATAACATTAATAAACCTCGTAGCCATTCATCTAAAGTAAAGGCAATCCATACACCAATTAAACCTAAGCCGAAATAAATTCCTAAAGTATAGGAAATTGTGACAGAAACACCCCACATTGAAAGAATCCCCATATAGACAGGGAAGCGAACATCACCTGCTGCTCGCAATGAATTTATAACAACAAGATTAAACGCTTTGCCGGGTTCTAAAATGATTGTGAGTAATAGTAATAAACTACCTAGACCAATGATTGATTCATTTGAAGTAAAAATGGAGAAGATCGGTCTACTTAAAAAATAAAAAAGAATGGCCATGGTAGCTGAGACGGTGATGGCTATTTTTAAACTTCTTATACAACGTTTGTAGGCTTCTTCTATTTTGTTGGCACCCACTTGGTGACCGATAATTATTTGAGTGCCTTGGCCGAGTGCCACTGAGAAAAGTAGAATAAACATCATAATGTTCTGTGCATACACTTTCGTTGTTAAAGCTTCTGTCCCCATTGTTGCAATAAAATAAGTAATCACTAATTGAGAACCGGTATAAGAGAGGTGTTCTCCGGCTGTTGGAATACCTATCTTCAACAATGACTTGACCTCAAGCTTCGGAAACGTACGTAAAAAGGAGAATGGGAGTTTCCCGTCTAAACGTTTATATAGAAGGTAAAGAAGTACAATGACTCCAATCGATCGACTAAAAACAGTTGCAATGGCAACACCTGTTACTCCTAAAACAGGAAAACCGAATGCGCCAAAAATTAAAACATAATTACCGAAAATGTTAACAATATTCATTCCAACAGTGACGTACATAGCATCTCTTGTAAAACCATGACTTCGAATAATGGCGCCAATTGTCATGATGAGAGCTTGGATAAAGGCGAAACCTCCGACGATTCGTAAATAAGTCACAGCGCTATCCATTAATTCTTTTGGCAAGCTCATTAACCGTAAAAATGTCTCACTAAAAAATAGAAGGATTATACTTAATAACAGACCAATGACCACATTAGCAGCAAGAGAGACAACGGCTAGTTGACTGGCTTTCTTCTCCTTCTTAGCTCCTAAAAGTTGTGCAATTAAAATACTTGTGCCAGTAGCGATAAATCCAAACATAACGATGATAACAGACATAAGTTGATTGGAAACGCCTACTGCTGCTACGGCATCATCGGAGTATTGGCTAAGCATAAGTGTATCGGCATTACCCATGATCATATGAAGCATAATTTCAATAAAAATAGGCCATGTAATTGCAAAAAGAGTTAAATTTCGTTTTGTCTGTTTTGGTTTATTTGTTTCAATAACGTTCATCCCCTTAGAAAGTTCATCAGCTATTCTATTAAGAGAGCCTGTTGTTCTTTAAGCATCGTAACCACTCTTTAAAAAGTAATCTATACAAAATAACAATTATTTTTCGAATTCAAAAACAACATACTAACAAAAATAGATGAAGTCAAGCGTTTGCACAGTTTTGTGCAACGAGTTAAAAAATGTCAAATGATTAAACATCTACTTTTTTTTAAAAAAGTATTGTCATTTAAGGATTAGCGTTTTATAATGAAACCAATCAACTGGAACCGTTTACAACTAACAGTTCTTTTTTTATCGATAATTGCGCAATCGCTTGCGCTATAATGCGAGAAGTTTGCATTTCATTTTATGTTACTTAAATCTATTTGTTAAACCATGCAATAAGTATCTTATTTTGGTAATGATAAGCAAAAGAGAGCAAACCAGAGAATTCATGATTACCAAAAAGCAAAGGAGATTTACCTTAGTGGGAGGTGAGAAATCAATTCACAGGTAGTAGCAATTATAATTATGAAATTAATTATTTATAAGGGGGACAAATAAAATGTTCAAAAAAACAAAGTACGTAACTGCAGTATTAGCATTGACTCTAGGACTTGCTGCTTGTGGGGCACCTGCTGAAGAAGCTCCAGAAGAAACAGTAGATGAAGGTGGCGGTGCTGGTGAAGAAGCGGTAGATTTTGAGATTGTTCCTGAAGAGGGTGCAGAACTTTTATTATGGAGTGACGGTGATGAGCAGCTTATATGGGCTGAACAAATGGCCGAAAAATTTGAATCTGAATACGGTGTTCCGGTCCAAGTTGAGGAAGTGAACCAAGAGGATGCACCAGAACGTTTAGCGACTGATGGTCCACAAGGACTTGCAGGTGACGTATTTGCATCAACTCATGATCGTATTGGACGGGCTATTTCTGCCGGATTAGTTCTCGAAAACTTCTGGCCGGAAGAATATGAAGAAGAGTTTATGGAAGCAGCTATTACAGCAACGTCATTCGACGGAGAGCTTTACGGCTATCCATCTGGAATTGAAACGTACGCCCTATATTACAATACAGATTTAGTAGAAGAAGCTCCTGAGACGATGGACGAATTGTTTGAAGTAGCCAAAGAGTTAACAGAAGGCAACCAGTACGGGTTTATGATGGAGCCTGAGAATCTTTACTTCATGTATGCTTTCCTTGGTGGCTACGGTGGATACGTATTTGGTGAGGATGGTTCAAACCCAGAAGATGTTGGTCTAAATAACGAAGGTGCTGTTCAAGGTACAGAAGAAGTATTAGTTCGCATGCGTGATGAATTATTGCCCGGATTTGCAAATGAAGATATTACGTATGATGTTCGAACTGCATTATTTGAAGGCGGAGATTTGGCATTTGATATTAACGGTCCTTGGGCTGTTCGCGGGTACGAGCAAGCAGGTGTTAATTTCAATGTTGCGCCTCTTCCATTACTAGGAAATGGTGAAAACCCAACTAGTTTCTCAGGGACTCGTGGTTTCTATGTAAATGCATATACAGAGTATCCTGATGCTGCTTCATTACTAGCACAATTTATTACGAACGAAGAAAACTTGTTAGAGGCCTATGAAATTACTGGTGCATTGCCACCGCGTTTAGCATTAACAGATCATGAAACAATTCAAGATAATGAAATTTCTGTTGGTTTCTTAGAGCAGGCTACACATGCTGTACCAATGCCGAATATTCCTGAAATGCCTCTTGTTTGGGATCCGATGGCTGCAGCATTTACAGAAATTTGGAACCAAAAGGCTGATGTTCAAGAGTCGTTAGATCGAGCAGTAAGAACGATAGAACAAGCAATTCAAGAGCAACAACAATAAACATCAATGAATGGTTCAGTGAGTGTGGTATATAGGAATCCCCCTAAACCACCTCACTGAGATCCATTATTTAGAAAATATTAGTTAATAGTTGAAGGGGGAATTATTGTGTCTATGAATGCGCAAACTCAAGCGTCACATAAAGGTAAAAGTTACAGCAAAACCGCAGCATTGCTGTCTGTTCTCTTTATGGGACTTGGTCAAATGTATAACAAGCAGTACTGGAAAGGGATCGCTTGGGCTATATTTGAACTTATTGTCATTATTTTTTATATAAGACCGATCATGAGTGGGTTACATGGTTTAATTACGTTAGGTGAAACTCCTCAGGTTAGACAACGAGGACGGATTGTTGATCCGGGTGATCATTCAATCTTACTAATGGCTGAAGGCCTAATGATGCTAATTGTACTTTTGGCTGTACTGGGACTATATTATTTAAGTGTTCGTGATGCTTATCTTGTTGGAAAGCTTCGTGAGCTTGGACAGAAAGTACCGAACTTTAAAGAAACGATTCGAAATGTTTGGGACAATGGATATGCATACATTTTAATTACACCAACAGCTATTTGTATGTTGTTATTAACCGTATTTCCACTTGTTTTTACTGCTTTAATTGCTTTTACTAATTTCTCATCTCCTAACTATTTGCCTCCTAGGGCTTTAGTTGATTGGGTTGGAATTGAGCAATTTATTCGCTTATTTACAATGGAATCTTGGAGAGGTACGTTCCTTGGAGTTTTCTCATGGACTATTATTTGGGCAGTACTATCTACTTTACTCGTTGTGTTTGCCGGATTATTTGTAGCTGTTGTTTTATCACAAAAGGTCGTGAAATATACGAAGTTTTGGAGAAATATCTATATTATACCATGGGCAGTTCCTGGATTTGTCAGTATTCTCATCTTTAGAAATATGTACAATGGGCAGTTTGGAGTTATTAATCAAATGTTACAGTCTGTTGGATTGAATCCAATTCCTTGGTTATCGGATCCGATGTGGGCTAAAGTAGCGGTATTACTAACAAACCTCTGGTTAGGATTTCCTTTTTGGATGGCTTTGTTTACAGCAGTACTTACAACTATTAGTAAAGAGTTATATGAAGCTGCGGAAGTCGATGGAGCGACTATTGTTCAACAATTTCGCAATATAACATTCCCAATTGTTATGGTTGCTGCTGTTCCGTTAATGGTCTTTACGTTTGCGTTTAACTTTAATCAGTTAACATTTATCTACTTGATGACAGAAGGTGGACCAACGAACGCAAATTATAACTATGCAGGTCATACCGATATCTTATTATCATGGATCTTCAAAATGACACTAGATAATGGTCAATATGCGATAGCTTCTGCAGTTGCCTTAGTCGTCTTCTTGATCATTGCTGGGTTTGCGTATTTCAACTTGCGAAATACAAAATCCATGAAAGGGGATGTGTGATAAATTATGCTTAGTACTAAAGCGAAACGCACAATAAACTATATTATTGTCTATAGTATTTTGATTTTGTTAGCGATTATTTGCTTATTTCCTGTTTATTTCATTTTCATTGGTTCCGTAAATCCAGGTTCATCCTTGCATTCTTCGCAAATCTTTCCGAGTCCTGCTGATTGGAACTGGGGGCATTACCGAGCTTTATTTGAAGAACATAATTACGTAACTTGGTATAAAAACACAATGTTTATTGCTGTATCAAATATGCTTATTTCAACATTGTTTGGTGTGTTTTCTGGCTATGCCTTTTCGAAGTTTAGGTTTAAAGGGAAGAAGCAAGGTTTAATGGCCATTATTATTTTGCAAATGTTCCCGACGATTATGGGGATGATTGCGATTTATACGTTACTTGGGGCTTTTAATCTTTTGGATACACACCTTGGATACATCTTAGTATTAGCAGCAGGAAGTGTGGCTTTTAATACGTGGATTGTAAAAGGGTTCTTTGATGGGATTCCAAATAGTCTAATGGAAGCAGCTCGAATTGACGGAGCTACAAATTCAGAAACGTTCTTTAAGATCATGCTTCCATTAGCTATGCCAATTATTACATTTGTTGCATTTAATAGTTTTATTGCAGCAAGTATGGATTTTATCATGGCTGAAGTAATTTTGAGATCTAGTAGCAATTGGACTTTAGCTCAAGGGTTGTTTACGTTAGTATCAGGGCAAGCGAATAACAACTTTACTGTGTTCGCAGCTGGAGCTGTGCTCATTTCAATCCCACTTATGGTCTTATTCTTTGTATTCCAAAGATATATCGTAGAAGGAATGACAGCTGGAGCAGAGAAAGGATAACGCTTTGCTAGGAAGGTGATTCTCATTGTTTGGGAAGTATAAAGTTTTATCAATTATATTAATATTGCTAGCTGTGGGCATGTTTCTATACTCTGCATTGTTACTTTGGATTGTAACAACAACATAGAGTCACCGAATGTGATGAGGCATTATCTGTCTAAGGTTGGATGAGATAATGCCTTGTTCATTTATTTTTTGAAAATCTATGGATTGTGTAAAGAGTATGGAAGCGCTAGAATAAAAGAAACAAAAGGAGTGGGAGGTGGATACCGATGGCGGTCACCATTAAGGATGTCGCTAAGCGGGCTAATGTAGCACCGTCGACGGTATCTCGAGTTATTGCAAATAGCTCGCGTATTAGTGAAAAAACAAAAGAACGAGTAAGAGAAGCAATGAAGGAATTAGGGTATCATCCAAACTTTAATGCTAGAAGTCTAGCTAATAAAAGTACGAATACATTAGGGATTGTTATGCCAAATTCAGCAAAAATTGCGTTTCAAAATCCGTTCTTCCCAGAGGTTATTCGGGGGATTAGTACAAAGGCTTATCAAGAAGGGTATGGGCTTTATTTATCAACAGGGCAAACGGAAGAAGAGATTCTTGAAGAAGTAAAGCAAATGGTATATGGGGGCCGAGTAGATGGAATCGTACTCCTTTATTCAAGAGTGAATGATAAGGTTATGCCGTTTCTTATCGAACAGGACTTTCCGTTTGTGTTAATAGGTAGACCTTATAATATAGATGAGAATGAAGTTACGTTTGTGAATAATGACAATTTTAAAGCAGCAAAAACGGTAACTGAATATTTAATGTTATTAGGCCACGAAAGAATAGGGTTTATTGGTGGAAATCTAGATTATGTTGTTACAATTGACCATATGAAAGGGTATGAACAAGCGTTAACTAATGCTCATATCCCGCTAAGGCAAGATTATATTGTCCACCACGAGGAAGTCAAAGAAGGTGGACAAGATGCGGTTATTGAACTCATGTCCATTGAAGAGCGACCGACAGCACTTATCGTTGCAGACGATATTATGACTTTTGGAGTGCTTAGAATGCTTGCAGATATGAATGTTCATGTTCCAAAAGACATCTCTATTGTCAGTTTCAATAATGTCATGATCTCTGAACTATCATCGCCAAAGATGACAACAGTTGATATTCATATTTATGAGTTAGGATTTGAAGCGACAAAATGCTTAATTAATAAAATAAAAGAACCAGATATTGGCGAAAGAAAAGTCATTGTTCCGCATAGACTAATTAAAAGAGAATCTTGTAAATAAAATTAGCAAGTCATCCAAATTCTGCTTTAAAGGTGAATTAGTCCAATAGGAGAAGGGGGATACTTTGAATAGAGCTTGGTGGAAAAAAGCAATTTGTACTAAGTGTACAGGAGGAGTCTTTACGCACAGATGGCTATGGGGATTGTTGTAGATTCCCATTTTCCATCGGTTCGGCTTTTTCCATGATGCTGGACATCACTATAATGTTACTCAGACCTCAAGAAGCGATGAAAAAGTAAAGGTCATACAAGGTTATGAGTATGTACACCAATGCAAGCGATTGCATAAATTCAATGATTTTAGGGGGAGAAAAAATGAAAAAAACATGGTGGAAAGAAGCTGTTGCATATCAAATTTATCCTCGCAGCTTTATGGATTCAAATGGCGACGGAATTGGTGATATCCAAGGAGTTATTTCAAAACTTGATTATTTAAAGGATCTCGGGATTGATGTCATTTGGATTTGTCCGATCTTTAAATCTCCGAATGATGATAATGGATACGATATAAGTGATTATCAAGATATCATGGAAGACTTTGGAACAATGGAAGATTTTGATCAGCTTCTTGAGGAAGTCCACAATCGAGGGATGAAGTTAATATTGGATCTTGTTATTAATCATACATCGGATGAGCATCCTTGGTTTGTTGAATCTCGTTCCTCTAAAGACAATCCGTATCGTGATTATTACATTTGGGATCCAGGAAAGAATGGAAAAGAGCCGAACAATTGGGAATCTATCTTTGGTGGTTCTGCTTGGGAAAACGATGAAAAAACAGAAGAATATTACATGCACGTTTTTTCCCGCAAGCAGCCTGATTTAAACTGGGAAAACCCAAAAGTTCGTCAAGATTTATATGACATGGTTAATTGGTGGTTAGATAAGGGGATTGATGGTTTTCGCGTAGATGCAATCTCTCATATTAAAAAACTAGAAGGGTTTCCTGACTTACCAAATCCAAAGAATAAAAAATACGTACCTTCTCTTGATGGTCATATGAATCAAGAAGGGATACATGTTTTTCTAGAAGAATTGAAAAACGAAACGTTTAACAAATATGATATTATGACTGTTGGTGAAGCCAATGGTGTTAAGGTCAATCAAGCAGAAGAATGGGTAGGAGAAGACCAAGGGTGCTTCAATATGATTTTTCAGTTTGAACACTTAGACCTTTGGGGGAAAAGTACAGAGGGAGGTCTTGACTTACCAGCTTTAAAAGAAACGTTGACAAGATGGCAAAAAGGTCTTGAAGGCATGGGATGGAATGCACTGTTTTTAGAAAATCACGATCAACCACGATCGGTATCAACATGGGGGGACAGCGAAAAATATCGTGATAAATCAGCTAAAGCATTAGCGACAATGTATTTTCTGATGCAAGGAACTCCATTTATTTATCAAGGGCAAGAGATCGGCATGACGAACGTTAAATTTGATTCGATTGAGGATTATAATGATGTCGCTATTAAAAATCTCTATCGAAATGAAAGAGAAGAAGGAAAAAGCCACGAAGAAATTATGGAAGTGATTTGGAAAAACGGCCGAGATAATTCAAGAACTCCTATGCAGTGGAATGATCAAGAAACTGCAGGCTTTACAACGGGATCACCATGGTTAAAAGTGAATCCAAATTACAAGGCAATCAATGTGCAACAATCGATTGATGATTCGCATTCCATTTATCATTATTACAAGAACCTAATTCAACTACGAAAAGAAAATGATGTGTTAATTTATGGAGAATATGATTTAGTTTTAGAAGAGCATGAGCACGTATATGCCTATACAAGAACGTTAGGCAACGAATATGTGTTAGTAATTACAAACTTATTTGCCGAAAAAACTTCGCTTGAATTACCAGACATTGCAGCTAAATCATTGGAAATAAAGCTAAGCAATTATGAAGTAAAGACTGACGTGCATGCAGGAGAAATTGAATTACAACCATATGAAGCAAGAGTATATAAAGGAAAAATATAACAGATAAACTTATATAGAGAGGTTGTCTCCCAATCGAGTCTTAGCCCATAGGTGGGACAGATTCTGTGAGACAACCTCTTATTTTTTATCCTCGCCTGTTGATTATCTAATGTAAAATTTCGGCTAAATAAATATAAAAAATATAATACGAGAACAAAATTTAATGCAATCGGTTGCGCAAGTTTTGGATTTATGATATTTTATTGATAGATAAGGAGGAGCAATCATGAAAAAAACTTGGTGGAAAGAAGCAGTAGCTTATCAAATTTATCCGCGTAGCTTTATGGACTCGAACGGAGATGGGATTGGTGACATTCAAGGTGTCATTTTAAAATTAGATTATTTGAAAGCGCTTGGAATTGATGTGATTTGGATTTGTCCAATCTTTAGTTCGCCTAACGATGATAACGGTTATGATATTAGTAACTATAAAGGAATAATGGCTGATTTTGGAACGATGGAAGATTTCGATCAGCTGCTTGAAGAAGTACATATGAGAGAAATGAAATTAATCCTCGATCTTGTTATTAATCATACTTCTGATGAGCATCCTTGGTTTATCGAATCACGATCATCAAAAGACAATCCATACAGAGATTACTATATCTGGCATAAAGGAAAGAAAGGGCAAGAGCCAAATAACTGGGAGTCAATTTTTGGAGGTTCGGCTTGGGAGTATGATGAGCGTACGGAAGAATACTTCATGCATGTGTTCTCACGTAAACAACCAGACCTGAATTGGGAAAATCCAAAGGTGAGAAATGAGCTTTATGACATGGTTAATTGGTGGTTAGATAAAGGAATTGATGGATTTCGTGTAGATGCGATCTCTCATATAAAGAAAGTCGCTGGTTTTCCTGATTTGCCTAATCCAAAGAAAAAGAAGTATGTATCATCACTCGACGGACATATGAACCAAGAGGGGATTCATGTTTTTCTCGAAGAGCTAAAGCGAGAAACATTTGATAAATATGATATTATGACGGTTGGCGAAGCCAATGGAGTAAAGGTGAATCAGGCAGAGCAATGGGTCGGAGAAGACGATGGTTGTTTTGATATGATCTTTCAATTTGAACATCTAGATCTCTGGGGCAAAAGTACAGACGGCGAGTTAGACTTACCTGCTTTGAAAAAAACGTTAACAAGGTGGCAAACAGGCTTAGATGGAATGGGATGGAACGCCTTATTTTTAGAAAACCATGATCAGCCACGTTCCGTTTCAACATGGGGAAACAGTGAAGAGTACCGCGATCAATCGGCAAAAGCATTAGCGACGATGTATTTTCTAATGCAAGGAACCCCGTTTATTTATCAAGGTCAGGAAATAGGGATGACAAATGTAAAGTTTACTTCTATTGAGGATTATAATGATGTCGCTATCAAAAATTTATATCGAAATGAAAGAGAAGAAGGCAAGTCACATGAAGAAATCATGGAGGTTATTTGGCAAAATGGCCGAGATAATTCGAGAACCCCAATGCAATGGAACAATGGCGAAAATGCCGGGTTTACGACAGGGAGTCCTTGGTTAAAAATCAACCCAAATTATCAAGATATAAACGTTGAACAATCAATAGAAGATCATTATTCGATTTATCATTATTATAGAAAGCTTATTCAACTTAGGAAGGAAAACGATGTCCTTATTTATGGAAGTTATGACCTTGTCCTTGAAGACCATGAACAAGTTTATGCTTACACTAGAACGATGGAAGATGAGATGTTTCTCATTCTTACCAACTTATTTGATAAGGAAGCAAAGCTTAAGTGGCCAACGAGTCTAAAAGGGAAAAGTAAAGAGTTATTGATTAATAATTATAATGTTGATATGAATGAAGGGCTTTCTAAAATAGTATTAAAACCATATGAAGCAAGGGTTTATAAATTAAAATAGTTTGTTTCACCCTCCTGTGCAAACGGTTGCTCAAACCTCCGGGAGGGTGATGGATAAATAGGAGGGAATAGAAATGAAAATCACATCGTTTGATTTTTGGCAAAAATTTGGGAAGGCCTTAATTGTGGTGGTAGCTGTTATGCCAGCTGCGGGTATTATGATTTCATTAGGTAAGATGATTGCGATGTTTGAAGTGGATTTTGCTTTTGTTCAAACGAGCGCTGTTATTTTAGAAGAGCTAGGTTGGGCAATTATTGGGAATATGCATATTTTATTTGCCGTTGCAATTGGGGGGTCTTGGGCGAAGGAGCGTGCAGGAGGAGCATTTGCTGCATTAGTTGCTTTTATTTTGATTAACCGTGTGACAGGTGCGTTTTTTGGAATTAATAGTAGCATGCTAGGAGATCCTGATGCTACAGTAACATCGATTTTTGGTAGTGAATTAATTGTACAAGATTTCTTCACGGATGTTCTTGGTGCACCAGCTTTAAATATGGGAGTGTTTATTGGGATTATTTCTGGGTTCCTTGGTGCTGTTATCTTTAACAAATACTATAATTATGATAAATTACCACAAGCATTATCATTCTTTAATGGAAAGCGCTTCGTTCCGTTTGTTGTTATATTATGGTCAGTTGTGACCGCATTAGTTCTTTCATTAATTTGGCCAGTTATACAAGGTAGTTTAAATGACTTTGGTCGTTGGGTTGCTACATCCAGAGATACTGCTCCATTTCTAGCTCCATTTATTTACGGAGCAGTAGAAAGATTATTGCTTCCTTTTGGATTGCATCATATGTTAACGATACCAATGAATTTCACAAACCTTGGTGGTACATATACCATTTTAACAGGGACAAATGCAGGACAGGTTGTTGCTGGTCAAGAGCCGCTTTGGTTTGCATGGATTGCTGATCTGAATAATTTAAGAGCCGCTGGTGATCTGGCAGCTTATAACCAGTTATTAGCTGAGGTGACCCCTGCTCGTTTTAAAGTCGGACAAATGATTCTTTCTAGTGCTGCCTTAATGGGAATTGCGATAGCGATGTATCGTAATGTTGACCAAGATAAGCGAACAAAATACAAATCTATGTTCTTTTCTGCTGGTCTTGCAGTCTTCTTAACGGGAGTAACGGAACCGATTGAATTTATGTTTATGTTTATTGCTCCTGTTCTATATATCGTGTATGCGCTTATGACTGGGCTTGCTTTTGCAGTCGTTGATCTTGTTGATATTCGCCTTTCATCTATGGGGATGTTGGAGTTATTAACGAGAACCCCGATGGCAATTAGAGCAGGATTATGGTTAGACTTTGTTAACTTCATTGTTGCTTGTGCTGTATTTTTTGGGTTGAATTTTGTCGTTGCTAATTTCATGATTAAGAAATTTAAATTTGCTACTCCTGGTCGTTTGGGGAACTATATTGATGAAGGAAGCGATCAAAGTACTCAAAAAGGCAATGCCAAAGATGAGTCTTTAGCTAGCTCCATTATTGCATTACTAGGCGGTAGAGATAATATCGAGGAAGTTGATGCGTGTATGACAAGACTTCGTGTAACGATAAAAGATATTAATGCTGTTGCCTCTGAGGAAGAGTGGAAGAAAAACGGTGCATTAGGTTTGATCGTTAAAGGTAAGGGTGTTCAAGCAATCTATGGTCCAAAAGCGGATATTATTAAATCTGATATTCAAGACCGAATAGGAGCGTAATACATGAAACTGTTAACATTAAATTGCCATGCATGGCAGGAGGACAATCAACTAGACAAGATAAAAATATTAGCAAAAGTGATTAAAGAAAATTCCTATGATGTTATTGCTTTACAAGAAGTGAGTCAGTCAATTGAAGAAGAAACTATTGAAGGTGCATTGAAAAAAGACAATTATGTTTTAGTGTTGCTGAATGAGTTAAAGGCACTCGGTGTTTGTGACTATGATTATGTGTGGGATTTTGCACATATTGGATTTGAAGTATATGAAGAAGGTCTTGCAATAGTTACAAAACATAAAATTGAAAAAGAACACTCTTTCTTTATCTCTCAATCTGATGATACGAATAACTGGAAAACAAGAAAAATTGTTGGTGCGACGATTTCTTACAACGAGGAGCCCATTACTTTTTATTCTTGCCATCTTGGCTGGTGGAACGACGATGAAGAGCCGTATAAGAATCAAGTTGATTCACTTTATTCATTTGTTCAAAAGAATGAACGTTTCTTCTTAATGGGAGATTTCAATAATGATGCTAGCTTGAAAGAGGAGGGCTATGACTATTTACTTGGAAAAGGTCTATTTGATACTTATCAGCTAGCAGAGGAGAAAGATAAAGGTACAACCGTAGAAGGAAAGATTGCTGGCTGGGATCAAAACAAGCGTGATTTACGAATTGATTATATTTTTACGAACGCTCTAGTTGAAGTAAAAAAATCCAATGTGATTTTTAATGGAGTGAATAAGCCAGTCATTTCAGATCACTTTGGTGTAGAAGTTGAAACGATCTAAACAATTGATATTATGTTATTCATTAGTTTTATTAGTGAATGAACATATCTGTCTTAAGAGCTAGTAGGGAATACAAAATATTGGAGGCAGACATGGATAAGCATCAACTGCAAATTGAAAAAGCTAATCAAGAAGTGAATAAATTAAAAGAACAAGTTAGCAGCCACGAATGGAACTTACAGTACCATGTGATGCCGCAAGCAAATTGGATGAACGATCCGAATGGGTTCTCTTTCTTTAAGGGAGAGTATCACCTTTTTTATCAACACCATCCATATGATCCTAAATGGGGCCCGATGCATTGGGGACATGTTAAAAGCAAAGATCTTGTTCGTTGGGAACATCTTCCTATTGCCTTGGCTCCAAGTGAGGATTATGACAAAGACGGTTGCTTCTCTGGTAGTGCAATTGAGAAGGATGGTAAGCTCTATTTAATGTACACAGGGAATGTCTGGATTGAAGGAAAACTAGATGAAGATTTAAAACAAGTACAGGCCATAGCCGTAAGTGAAGATGGGATACATTTTGAAAAGATAAAAGAAAACCCTGTCATTTCAGAAGTGCCTGAAGGGGATATTAATATTTTTCATTTTCGAGATCCAAAAGTATGGAAACATGAGGGTTCTTACTATTGTGTTTTAGGGTCTAAAACGAAAAGCAATACAGGACAAGTATTGTTATACCGTTCTTCTAACCTAATTGATTGGGAATTTGTATCCGTCATAGCCAAGGGGGAGGGCAATTTCGGATTTATGTGGGAATGTCCTGATCTGTTCGAGCTTGAAGGAAAAGAAGTTTTGGTGATGTCTCCACAAGGGGTGAAGCCTGAAGGTAACGATTATCACAACCTACACCAAGCTGGTTATGTAATTGGTCAGCTTAATTACCAAACTGGAATCTTCCAATATGGTCCGTATTACACATTGGATCATGGCTTTGATTTTTATGCTCCGCAAACGATGGTTGATGATAAAGGACGGAGAATTCTTATTGGATGGATGGATATGTGGGAAAGTGATATGCCAACCCAAGAATTTGGCTATTCAGGTGCAATGACAATTCCGAGAATCGTGTCATTAAGAGATGATAGATTGTATACATTACCAGTTCCTGAACTAGAAGATCTTCGTGAAGAAGAAACGTACTATTCTGATGTTCTGATTGAAGGGGAAACGTCATTAAAAGGAGTTCACGGAGACTGCTTAGAATTAAAAATGAAAATTGATGTCAAAGATGCGACAACCTTTGGTTTAAAGGTAAGGCAGGACGCTGAAACAAAACAAGAGACAGTATTGACATTAGATAAACGCGATGGTCTTGTTATACTTGATCGTACGAAAGCAGGGAAAGGTCCAGGCGGAGTTCGTAAAACAACGGTGTCTATGGATAAGACCATCACCTTGCAAATCTTCATTGATAAATCGTCAGTAGAAATATTTATTAATGAAGGAGAAAAAGTAATGAGTGCTAGAGTTTTCCCAACGAAAGAGGCGCAAGGTATCACGTTCTTTGCTGATCATTCAGTTGAAATAAAAAGCTTATCTAAATGGAGTTTAAAGAAAGCGATTAAGTAGTTTTTGGACCCTTATCTAAGAAGGGTAGGGGTCCATTTTTTCTGCAAATAAAGGTTGTTTTTTACTCTTGTTTATTTTAAAATATAGGTAATTCAGTTTTGTGAAAACGCTATCGTTAAAGCGTCATCACTCCTGAGAAAAGAAAGGAGGATACGATGGCAACGATTGAAGATGTAGCTAAGTTAGCTGGATTATCAAGATCTACAGTCTCTCGAGTGATTAATAATCATCCGTATGTTACGGAGAGAAAAAAGCAGCTTGTTTATCAGGCAATGAAGGAATTAGATTATTATCCTAACTCATCTGCGCAACGTCTGAGAAAGCAAAAAACTGACACGATTGCTGTACTTGTTCCAAGTCTGACGAACCCGTTCTTTCCGTTCCTTATTGAAGGGTTGGAAATAGTAGCTGTGGAGAATGGGTTGCAATTGCTCATTTGTCAAACACATCAAAATAAAGACAAGGAGCGAAACTACTTGCAACTATTACAAACTAAGCAAGTAGATGGTTTGATCCTTACTTCTTTAGAAAATGATTGGGATTCCATTGCACCATTTAAGGAATCTGGTCCGATAATTATGTGTAATGAGTATCGATCAGAGGCAACGGTTCCAGTCGTACGACTAGACCAAGTAAAGGGAAGTTATCTGGGTGCAAAGCATTTAATTGAAAGCGGACATAAGAAAATTGCCTATTGTGGAAATAACAAAGGTGAGCTTGGTGCTGATCGGGAAACAGGGTTTCTTGCTGCATTAGATGAATATAACATTGAAATGAATAATCAGTGGATTTTCAGAGATACACCTAGTATTGAAGCTGGAAAAAGGATCTTAAGAACGATTCTATCTCTTGAAGATAAACCAACAGCCATTTTTGCTGGAAGTGATGAAGTAGGGGCAGGTATTATTAAAGAAGCTAAATTACAAGGCTTGCAGATTCCAGAGGATATAGCTGTCATTGGTTTTGATGATCTACCAGTTGCTCAATTGATGGAACCATCTTTGACTACAGTGAAGCAGCCAATTAAAGAGATGGGACAAAAAACGATGGAGATTATGGTGTCCATGTTAACAAATCAAGATAAAGTCAACGAAGATGTAATTGAGCTTCCTATTCAACTAATTAAGAGAGAATCGGTCTGATGTGAGATCGATCTCACATCAAACCTCATTGAATAGAAGGCTAATATTTTAATAGAAGATATGAGAACGATCTCATAAACTTTACTTTTTTATTCGTGATATGAGAACGATCCCACAAAACTTCATTTTTTTATCAACCATATGAGAACGATCTCATATAGGGGGTGTTTATTTCTTTCGATTAGTAAATTACTAAAATTATGGAAAAAGTAAGTAATGTCAATTAGATAAGCAATTAAATGATAAATCAGGTAAGAATCAGAGGAGGAAATATGATGGTAAACGTAACAGTATGGAATGAAAATCGTCATGAACAAAAGAACCCAGTCGTGCGCGACATTTATCCTGAAGGCATTCATGGTGCTATTGCAAATTTCTTAAAGGAAGATCAAGTGCAAGTGAAAACAGCAACACTTGATGACCCAGAGCATGGCTTGACAGAGGAAGTACTCAACTCAACCGACGTCTTAATCTGGTGGGGACATTTGGCTCATAATGAAGTTGATGATGTGATTGTTGAAAAAGTAAAACAGAGAGTGCTTGAAGGGATGGGGCTTATCGTCCTTCATTCAGGACATTTCTCGAAAATTTTTAAGACATTAATGGGAACGACTTGTGATTTGAAATGGCGTGAAGCAAATGATAAAGAACGTTTATGGATTATAGACCCAAGTCACCCTATTGTAGAGGGCATCGGTGAGTTCATTGAACTAGAAGAAGAAGAAATGTATGGAGAGCATTTCGATATTCCAGCCCCAGATCAATTGATTATGATGAGTTGGTTTAGTGGTGGAGAAGTATTTAGAAGCGGTTGTACGTATCAAAGAGGGAAAGGGAAGATCTTCTACTTCCGTCCTGGACATGAGACGTATCCAACGTACCATAACGAAGAAATACAAAAAGTTATCAAGAATGCTGTTAAGTGGGCTAAGCCAACAGTTCGAAACATGCCAGTTTACGGAAATGCAAAACCGTTAGAAAATATTTAATTAATAATTTAATCAATAGGGGGAATTGTACATGAGTAAATTAAAAGTTGGGGTTATTGGTTGTGGAAGTATTGCAAAGCATCGTCATTTACCGGAGTATGCAAATAATTCTGAGGTAGAAATTGTAGCTGTTTGTGACATCGTAGAAGATCGAGTCCATGAATTAGCAAAAGTTTATAGTGCTAAGGCTTATACAAATTACGAAGAGTTACTTTCAAATCCAGATGTCGATGCAATAAGTGTTTGTACACCAAACTACTTACATGCTCCTATCTCAATTGCTGCGTTGAAAGCAGGAAAGCATGTTCTTTGTGAAAAGCCAATGGCGACTTCACGTGAAGATGCGGAAAAAATGATTGAAGCTTCAGAAGAAAATAATAAAAAATTAATGATTGCCCATAACCAACGTTTTGTTCCTTCACATCAAAAGGCAAGACAATTAATTGGGTCAGGTGAAGTAGGGAAGATTTATAGCTTCCGTACAGCATTTGGCCATGGTGGTCCTGAAGGCTGGAGTGCAGATGGAAGTGAGAGCTGGTTCTTTAAAAAGGAAGAAGCATTTATAGGTGCCATGGGTGACCTCGGTGTTCATAAAACCGATTTGTTACGTTTTGTTCTTGGAGAAGAATTTGTAGAAGTAGGCGCATTTATTGAAACAAGCGCAAAGCAAAACGCAGATGTCGATGATACAGCTGTATGTGTGTTAAAAACGGAAAGTGGAATTATCGGTACATTAGCAGCAAGTTGGTCTTATGTAGCGAAAGAAGACAACTCAACGATCATTTATGGGGAAAAAGCGATTTTGCGTTTAGAAGATGATCCTGTTAACTCTCTAATCGTTCAATATAAAAATGGTGAAGTCGTAAAGTATGAGCTAGGCGGTATTCAAACAAACGAAGCTGGTGGTCAAAACAATACACAAGTAATTGATCAGTTTGTGAGTGCGATCTTACAAGACACGGACGTTCCTGTCTCAGGTGAAGAAGGGATGAAATCACTTCAAGTGGTGTTATCAGCGTTAGAGTCAAATGAAACGAAACGAATTACTAGCTTGTAATTGAGGGAGCATGTTATGCAAAAACTTAGAATGGGAATCATTGGAGCAGGTGGAATTGCTCAGGATCGTCATATCCCTGCCTATCAACTTATTTCAGACAGAGTCTCAATAGAAGCTGCTTGTGATGTGAATCTTGATACGGCAAAAGCAGCTGCTGAAAAGTTTGGCATTCCTAAAGTCTATACTGACTACTGGGACCTTTTTAGTGAAGTAGATGCTGTTACCATTTGTACGCCAAATAAGTTTCATGCCGAAATTACCATTGCAGCACTTGAAGCAGGTGTTCATGTCCTTTGTGAAAAGCCAATGGCTATGAGTACGGATGAATGCACTTCTATGATTGAAGCAGCAAATGAGTCAGGAAAAGTTCTTTCTATTGGTTATCACTATCGCTTTATGAAAGAATCACAGGCTGCAAAAAAGGTCATCTTAGAGCAGGAAATTGGTGAACCGATTGTAGCAAGAGCACAAGCGTTAAGAAGGCGAAAGGTTCCGGGCTGGGGTGTATTTACAAATAAAGAACTCCAGGGTGGCGGGAGTTTGATAGACTGGGGCTGTCACTTTTTAGATTTGTCGCTTTGGCTGCTAGGCAATCCGAAGCCAGTACAGGTGATGGGGAAAGCCTATAACCATCTTAGTAAGATGCCTAATCAAGTGAATGAGTGGGGAAGCTTTGATCATGAAACATTTGATGTAGATGATCATGTTACAGCCTTTATTACATTTGAAAATGGTGCATCCATGTTATTTGAAACATCATGGGCAGCAAATATTAAAGAAGATGTAGAAAGTGTTAGTATTTCAGGTATACAAGGGGGCATTGACTTGTTTCCGTTTGAACTTAATCAGGCCAAACATGGGATGCTCCTAAATAGTCAACCAAACTGGATTTCAGGCGAAGACAATCCAGGACTCGTACAAGTAAGAAATTTCGTAGACACGTGTTTAGGTATGGATGAGCTTATTGTAAAGCCAGAGGAAGCGATGCAAGTGTCTCAAATTATAGACGCAATATACAAGAGCAATGAAACAGGTCAAAGTGTAAAGATAGAAAATAGGGAGGACTTTGTATGAAAGTAGGCGTATTTACTGTATTGTTTTCTCAAAAGAAATTTGAAGAAATGCTAGATTATGTCAAGGATGCTGGAGTAAAAGCTGTAGAAATTGGCACGGGGGGCTATCCTGGAAACGCTCATTGTGATATAGATAACCTTCTAGAAAGTGAAGAGTTACGTAAAGAATATATGGAGAAGGTAACGTCACGCGGTTTAGAGATTAGTGCGTTCAGTTGCCATGGGAATCCAATTTCTCCAGATGAGGCTTTTGCAAAGGAATCACATGAGGCTTTGGTAAAAACAATTAAGCTAGCTAGCTTAATGGGAGTGCCTGTTGTTAACTGTTTCTCTGGTACGGCTGGAGATCATGATGGAGCAAAGTATCCAAACTGGCCTGTCACTCCTTGGCCAAATGAATATGGCGATATTTTAAAGTGGCAATGGGAAGAAAAACTCATTCCTTATTGGAAGGAATGGGGGCAGTTTGCGAAGGATCATAATGTAAAGATTGGGTTAGAGCTTCATGGCGGCTTTTTAGTTCATACTCCATACACGTTATTAAAGTTAAGAGAAGAAACATGTGATGCGATTGGAGCAAACCTTGATCCAAGTCATTTATGGTGGCAAGGAATCGATCCTGTTGCCGCTATCAAAATTTTAGGGAAAGAAAATGCTATTCATCACTTTCATGCAAAAGACACATATATTGATCAGGATAATGTTAATATGTATGGACTAATCGATATGCAGCCATACGGAGAAGTCCAAACGAGAGCTTGGACGTTTAGATCTGTTGGTTGTGGTCATAGTGTTCAAGAGTGGTCAGATATGATAAGTGCCCTTAGAACGTATGGCTATGATTATGTAGTAAGTATTGAGCACGAAGATCCAATTATGTCAATTGAAGAAGGATTTGCAAGAGCGGTTAAAAACCTTAACTCAGTCGTAATTGAAGAAAAGCCATCTGATATGTGGTGGGTGTAAACTTAATTTATAGGCAAAAGGATACCGGAACGGTGTCCTTTTGCCAATTAAAATAATTGATTAAAGAGTTATCTAAAAATTCATCGTTATGTGATAGGATAATAGTATTCGTTTACATAACAAAAAATTAAAATAAGGATGGGTACATGTGGAAAATAAATGGCTTGTTGGTGTAGATATTGGTGGTACGACAATTAAAATGGCGTTCTTAAATCAGGATGGAGAAATTGTTTCAAAATGGGAAAATGATACAGATACGAATCAAAATGGACAACAAATTCCTAGCGATATAGCAAGGTCGATTGAGGAAAAATTAGTAGAGTTAAACCAATCGAAAAGTAATTTGGCAGGGATAGGAATCGGTGCGCCTGGGCCGGTTAACTTTGCGACTGGAGCAATTGAAGTAGCTGTAAATTTAGGGTGGAAGGACTTCCCACTTAAAAACCTTCTGGAGAAGGAGAGTGGCTTACCAGTTGTTGTTGACAATGATGCAAATCTTGCAGCTTTAGGAGAAATGTGGACAGGTGCTGGAGAAGGTGCGAATGATTTAATCTTTGTTACATTAGGAACAGGAGTTGGAGGAGGTATCATCTCTAATGGGAAAATCGTTCATGGAATGAACGGAGCTGGAGGAGAGATTGGGCATATTACATCGATTATCGAAGGTGGCGCCCGTTGTAACTGTGGAAAAGATGGCTGTCTAGAAACGATTGCTTCTGCTACAGGTATTGTTCGTCTAGCAATAGAAGCATTACAAGAAACGGATACATCTAGTCAACTTAGAGATTATTACGAAGAACATAAAACAGTAACGGCTAAACTCGTTCTGGATGCTGCAAAAGAAAATGATGAAATTGCAAAGCGAGTAATGGAACAAGTCACTTTATATCTAGGACTTGCTTTAGCTAATTTAGCAAACGGTCTTAACCCAGAGAAGATTGTCATTGGAGGAGGGGTATCAAGGGCTGGAGAAACGTTATTAGCACCAATTAAAGAACAATTCTCACGTTTTGCGTTTCCAAAAGTGTTAGAAGGTGCCGAGTTGACGATTGCAACACTTGGAAATGATGCAGGTGTAATAGGTGGAGCTTGGTTAGCAAAAACGAAATTAACATAAGTAATATAATAGACATAAATCCCCTTAACATTTCGTTAAGGGGATTTGATGTATTTATTTTATTTAATTCTTAATTCACTTTCAATATCAAAGAAATGTACTTTGTTCATATCGAATGCTAGATCAACTTTTTGTCCCATCTTTACATCAGAACGAGCATCGATACGAGCGATAAAGTCTTGACCATCAACTTTAGAATAAAGGTATGATTCCGCACCTAATAACTCAGATACATCAACAGTTGCTGTCAACTTTGACTCAGGAGATGATTCTAGGAATAGAAGTTCATCATGGATGTCCTCAGGACGAACTCCAAGGATTACTTCTTTATTAATATAGTTTCTTTCTTTTAACGTTTTTAACTTCCCTTCAGGAACTTTTACTTGTACGTCTCCCATTTTAAAGAAACCATCAGCAGTAAGTGAACCCTTGAAGAAGTTCATTGCCGGAGATCCGATAAATCCACCAACAAAGACATTATCTGGATTGTCATATACTTCTTTTGGTGTACCAACTTGCTGAATGATTCCGTCTTTCATAATAACGATTCGAGACGCCATTGTCATCGCTTCAGTTTGGTCATGTGTTACATAAATTGTTGTTGTTTGTAGGCGTTTGTGTAATTTCGTGATTTCGGCACGCATTTGTACACGAAGCTTAGCATCTAAGTTTGATAACGGCTCATCCATTAAGAATACTTGAGGGTCACGGACAATTGCTCGTCCTAAAGCAACACGTTGACGCTGACCACCGGACATTGCTTTTGGCTTACGATCTAGCATTTCTGTTAAGCCTAGAATTTTAGCTGCATCTTTTACTCTTCTATCAATTTCCTCCTTTTTAAATTTACGTAGTTTTAAACCAAACGCCATATTATCATATACATTCATATGAGGGTAAAGAGCGTAGTTTTGGAATACCATTGCGATATCACGGTCTTTTGGAGCTACATCATTTACGCGACGATCGCCGATATATAGGTCCCCTTTAGAGATATCCTCAAGTCCAGCAATCATACGTAACGTTGTAGATTTACCACAACCTGATGGTCCGACGAATACGACAAACTCTTTATCTTGAATATGCAAATTGAAATCAGTAACAGCAGTTACATCCCCATCATAAATCTTGTAAACGTTATCTAATCTAATTTCACCCATGTCAATCTCTCCTTTGAATATCTTTAATATAGATAAAGTGTAACGTTTGTAACCGTTTTCGTATACGGTAAAAGTGCATAAAAAAGAATGCATTGCTTTTGTGCACAATGCATTAATGGATGTTTTTTTCTATTAATAGTGAAAGATAGATGGAAACAGCGCTTCGAAAATGTCGAATATCAATTCCGGTTTTTTCAATGAATTTATCAACCCGATATTGTAATGTATTTCGATGTAAATATAGTTTTTTAGCAGCGAGAGAGACATTCATATTGCAATCCAAATAGACTTTGATAGTTTGAATTAAATCAGGATCCTCTATAACTTGTTTTAATGTCTGCTCTCTAATCTTGACTAAAGTGTCAGGACGAGCTTCTCCAATAAGCATGAAAGGAAGTACTTCTTCTCCTTTATATACCCTTTTTTTGTAAAGCTGTTTAATCGTTTGGAAATTAGATTGTTCCCAATAAAAGCGAGTATTTGCCTCAGCTATTGTTACATTGCTAATTCCTATATACATCACGATCTCTAAAAAAAAGTCACTGATGATGTTATCAACAATAGATTCAAATAAATTCTCAATTGTATCTGTCATTTTTGGATCGAGATCAATGATCACTCCTGATGATTCGTTTTCCCATAGAATGATTGTTTTTGAAGGAAACATATTTCTTATGGCCTCTGTAAATGCTTCCCGCTCTTGAAGTTCATCTTTTAATTGAAAGTATATAAAGCGGAACGTTTCACCGTTATGACGTTCTGGTTTGGCTTCACTTCCTTTAAATAGTATGGATGACCAATATTCCTCTTCAGGAGTTCTAGGGGAAAATTCTTTTTGTTTCGGTATAGGAGTTAGGAAAATATTTAATAGGTCAAGTTCTTTTTCATGCATAAGGTCTATTGGAAAACCAATCGTTACGTTATCGGGTGTTTTGAACCAATAAAAGTTGTCATCGTATGTAATGTGATCATGACCGACGATGAAGATATCTCCAAAATGAGCTTTAAGCTTGTCTAACATGAATGATCAAATTCCTTTCAAGGTTTAACTTGAAATAAGTATAACAATCTTACAGAACAATATAAAGATAACATAAGCATTCCACTATAAGTGAGAAGAAAGAAATGATATAGATATATTCAAATGAAAAAGCGCTTTTCTATAGTTAGGCACTAAAAAATAAAAATTAAGAGACCACTGAAAAGGTAAAAACCGTACCTTTTTCAGTGCCTCCCAATTAACCTTAATTCAGTGCCGTTCTCAAAATCAGCCTTTATATTTTGGCTTTGAAAAAAATTACTTACACCAACTTACACCTAGGATAATAAGCAATATGACCAGCACTACAATTAGTGCGAAGCCAAAGCCAAATCCTGGGCGGGGTGTTGGGGGACAACAATATCCACTGTACCCGCCATATCCGCCGTACCATGGACTATAGTAACCCATAACTCACACCACCTTTCAGGAGGGTTACTACACACTATGCATTTGTACTAACTTTAGAGCTAGGTAAGAGTGGAATTTAATAAATATTATTGCTTAACGTAAAAAGGGTGGTTTTCCCTTTTTCAGTGGCTTCTTAAAATAGTTTTGCTAGTATTTTTAGTTCCTTTCATTTGTTTGAACTTTCTATGTATGATACTCTTTTTTGGAAAACTCTACCGCACAATAAAAAATAGGAGAGAAATGATATGTTAGAAAAAGACAAGATAAAAAAGCAGATTTTAGATGCGTTTCAGTTTAGACACGCAACAAAAGTATTCGATCCGGATAAAGTTATTTCCGAGGATGACTTTCAATTCATATTAGAAACAGGAAGACTATCTCCAAGTTCCATTGGACTTGAACCTTGGAAGTTTGTCGTCGTGCAAAATAAAGAGATGAGAGAAAAGTTAAGAGAAATCGCTTGGGGAGCTGGTGGTCAATTACCGACAGCTAGTCATTTTGTTATTATTTTAGCTCGTACAAGTAAAGATGTCAGGTATGACTCTAATTATATTACGGATCATTTTAGATCTGTGAAAAATGCTCCTGAAGAGGTAGTTAAGGAGATTCCGGCGCGCTATCAGAATTTCCAAGAAAATTTTGGGATTTTGGAAAGTGAACGTACTATCTTTGATTGGTCATGTAAACAAACGTATATTGTGTTAGGGAATATGTTAACTGCTGCTGCGCAAATCGGAATTGATTCTTGTCCAATTGAAGGCTTTAATTATAAGCTTGTTCATGAGTTTCTAAAAGATCAAGGCTTGCTAGAAGATGGTCATTTCGACGTCTCGGTTATGGCTGCCTTTGGATATAGAAAGGATGAGCCAAGACCAAAGACTAGAAAAGAATTAAATGACATTGTTACATGGATTAAATAAGGTATGTATTAAAGTATTTGAGAACTACTACTAATTGAATATAGGGTGTCTCAAAAAACAGGAGTGGGGGTGAATCAAAAGGTCAAAATCTTTTGGTTCACCCCTTAATTAATTCTTTCAATTGCGTAAGAATAGCTGTGAAAGCTTCCTCATTATCAACTTCACGGAAAGAAGAGAAAGGGTCTTTTTGTTTTTCTAATCGTTTAATCACTGCTGGTAGTGTAAAAGTCTTCGGGGTTAATGAGTCATTTACTTCATCCCAGTCTAATGGAGTAGCGATGAGTCCTTTTTCGCTCCCGCGAGGGGAATAAGGTGCGACAATGGTTTTGCCTTCATCATGTTGGATGTAATCAAGGTATAGTTTATTGTTTCTGTTTTTCTTCAATCGTTCCGTCGTAAATAAATCGGGTTGCTGCTCACATAAAAACTGGCAAATGAATTGCGTGAAAATCCTAGTCTCGTGATATGTGAAGCGATTTTTTGGCAATGGAATATATACTTGCAATCCCTTCCCTCCAGATGTTTTAACAAAGGAAGTTATAGTAAATTGGTCAAAGATCGCTTTCATTTGCTTTGCTGCAATGATGGCTAAAGAAAACTCGTTAACTGATGGAGGATCTAGGTCAAATACAATTTCTGTTGGTTTGTCTGTATATCGTGTTTGAAAGGGGATATGAAGTTCAAGAGCGAGTTGATTCCCTAACCAAAGGAGAGTTTCGATATCATTACAGACGATATAATTAATATCTTCAACCTGTTCGGTCTTAATAAAGTCAGGTGCATAGTCCGGACAATGCTTTTGATAAAAGCTTTCACCCGTTGCTCCATGTGGATATCTAATAACGGTAAGAAGACGCTCACGTAAAAATGGGAGCAAGTAAGGTGCTGCTTTTTGTAAGTAAAGTAAGTATTCATCTTTTGATACGTCAATCGTTGACCAAATTGGTTTATCTGGATTAGTGATTGTAATATTATCAGGAATAGGATGGAGCTGTCGCTGCATATTGTGCCAAGTGCATTCTGGAGGTTCCTGATTAAGATTAAAAGCATGGAAACGCGGTTCACGCAATTGCTTCCCGTCAAAGTCAATACAAGCAATGTCAACGCAAATAGATGGTGGTAGCTCCCATATATTTAGTCCTCGTTTTGTCCCGTTGTTTTCAAAAAAAGCAAATAATGTTTTTTCTTCATCTTCTGTCAGACCATGCCTAAAAATAACAACCTCTATAAGGTCAGTTCCTTGATAGATAGAACCGTGAAAATAACCGTTGCTTTTATCGAGTTTCGTTAATATAACGGAAACAAAACGATAGTTCTTTATTTTAAGCCAGTTGGAGGTTCGCTTTTCGCTTTCCCACTGACTTGTTGTTCGTTTGGCAACGACTCCTTCTCCATTGTTGGAAACAATTTTATTCCACAAATAGCCTTCTTCAGTGAAAACATCGATTAATTGCAGTCGGCTACTGTTTCTATAATCAACAGAAGTAGGTAACCGTTTTTTAGTAAAAAAACCTTCTAATATTTCTTTTCTTTTTTTTAGAGTTCGGTTAATAAGCAGTTCGCCCTTTAGTCTCATAATGTCAAAAACGATAAAGTGACATGGAAACTCTTTAACGTGTTTTGTGATATTTGATTGATTTTTCATTCGTCCTCGAACTTGAACCGTAGAAAAATGACTCTGTAAATCATTTCTTAAATTCACAAGTTCTCCGTCAAAAGTGAGTGGTATAAAATCTTTAAGTAAAGGATAAATTTCCTCACAATACTTAATAATTTCGGGGAAATGAAGGTTTAATTCTTTTCCATTCCTACTTATTAACTTAGGGATTTCTTCATCCCAATACAATAAACAGCGAAATCCATCATACTTCGTTTCATAAATCCATTCTTCGCCTGTAGGAATATCGGTTGCAGGGGATAATAACATTGGTTTCATAATGTCACCTACTTTGTTATCTAGTTACTATTTAAGCTGTAACAAATGTTAGACAACCATACATAATTGTAGGCAAAAACTTGCATATTAAAAGAAAAAGTAGGTGGTTGTCATGCATACAGTTTGGAAAGGCAGTATTAGTTTTGGTCTTGTTAATATTCCGATTAAACTTCACACTGCAACAGAGAATAAAGATATTAAATTGCGACAAATACACAAAGAGTGTCATACCCCTATCAGCTATCAAAAGGTGTGTCCAGGTTGTGATAAAAAAGTGAAGAATGAGGATATTGTTAAAGCATATGAATATGCAAAAAACAAATTTGTTGTATTAGATGATGAGGAACTTGAAAAGTTAAAAAAGGAAAATGAAGATAAGGCAGTTGAGATTATTGACTTTGTGAAACTAGAAGAGATTGATCCAATTTATTTTGAAAAAAGCTATTTCATTGCCCCTGATAATGGTGGGGGAAAAGCATATTCATTGTTACGCAAGGCATTAACAGAATCAGGAAAGATAGGGATCGCAAAAATCATCATCAGATCAAAGGAGCAATTAGCTGTTGTACGTGTATATAAAGATACTCTTTTAATGGAAACGATCCATTTCCCTGATGAAGTGCGTAATGTACAAGATGTTCCGAATGTACCTTCAGAACAATTAGTTGAACAAAAGGAACTTGATACAGCACTTATGCTTGTTGAGCAATTAACAACATCATTTGAACCTGAAAAATATAAAGATGAGTATCGAACAGCACTAATGGAATTAATTGAAGAAAAGAAATCAGGGAAGGAAACGGTTACAGCGATAGAAAAAGAACCAGCCGCCGCCGCATCGAATGTTACAGATTTAATGTCTGCTCTTCAAGCTTCTCTTGATAAAACAAAAACGAAGAAGCCAACAACAAGAAAGAAGAAAGCACCAGCCAAGAAAAAAGCAGTTGAACCAGCAACAAGCGCAAGAAAGAATGCCTAAGCGAAAAAGAGAATTAGGGAAGTCATTTAAAGAGATCATGTTAGAGACCACTGAAAAGGGTACGGTTTTCACCTTTTTTTCAGTGGTCTCTCGTGTTTATCTTTATTAGTGACTCCTTTTTTAGAAGTTCTAGAACAACGTTGTGGCAGAAGTAAAGCTCCTATTTTCTATAGAACTACTATGTTTTATATAGTAAACTATTAGGTATGATCAAAAAAAGTCAGGAGTAGGTTGTTAAAACGATGAAATTAATTACAAAGCTTATCATTGGGTTGGGCTCAATACTTGGGATTATTATTATCTTGAGTACGACCGTTTTCTACACGTTAACTGAACAAAATACGAGCATGCGTAAAATTGTGACAGAAGACCATCAAAAGATTGTACTAGCACAAAAGCTAAACTATGAAACAAATACGATAGCCAGGGAAATGAGAGAGCTCTTGCTAATGGACTCAAATGCTGAAGTAACAGAAAAGATCACGATTATTAATGAAGCTTTAGATAATCAAGTAACGATATTAGATTCCCTCCAACAAATAAGTTCATTAAATGAAGAAGAACGGTCTTCGATTATGTCTATCTACCAAACTAGAAATGATTATAATGATATGGTTCAAACGGTTTTATCTTTGGTTTCAACTGATGATTATATAGTGGCAACAAATTATTTAATAAACGAAAATGAACAATTACGCAGAGGTATGATAGAAGAAGTCGACTTATTTGCAGAACAAGAACAGCTACTTCTGATAGATAGACTAACTGATTCAGAAGCTGATTACCGTAGTGCGATTACATATTTAGTTATCCTAACAATTATTTCGTTAGGAGTTGTTGCGACTATTACATATTCGATTGTTAAAAATATATCTTCTAGCATTAACAGTGTACGCAAAGTAATAACGAGTGTAAGGAGTCATCCTTTAGATAGGCTCCCTCGAATTGAAGTGAAGTCAAAAGATGAAATCGGCGAAATAGCCATTGCCTATAACAATATGGCAGATTCTCTGGAAATCGTAACAAAGCAAGAAAAGGAAATTGCAGAATCGTTAAAAGAAGAGAACTGGATTAAATCAAGATACGCCGAAATTGCAATGAAGTTTCAAGGTATCAAAGACTTAAATGAGTTTGGTACAGTCTTTATGACGAATATTGCACAATTTGTAAGAGCTACTTATGGAGTTATTTATGTAAGAAGGGAAGGAAATACGTTATCGAAAATTTCCTCATACGCTTCGGATGGTAGTACTATTGGCAAGGGAAAAATACACTTAGGCCAAGGGTTAGTCGGACAATGTGCCGCTGATAAGAAACTGATGATTTTTGATCATCTTCCGAACGGGTATGTGTCGACAACATCTGGTTTAGGAGAAGCTGCCCCAACTTCTCTTATTCTTTTACCTATTGAATTTGATCAAGAGGTTGTTGGTGTTTTAGAATTAGCTAAATTTGAGCCGTTTACTCAATCTGAAGTCAGAATTCTTGAGCAGCTAAGTCAATCATCTGGATCGAGCATTGAACGGATATTAGATCATATGAAGATTGAGGAGCTGCTTACTGAATCACAAAATCAATCAGAAGAGTTGCAAACTCAATCAGAGGAGCTTCAACAACAGCAAGAAGAGCTTCGCTTAATTAATGAACAATTGCACGAACAATTTAAACAATCCGATGAGAAAAAGCAGGAGCTTGAATTGACTAAAAAGGATTTAGAAGAAAAAAATCGAAATATTAAACTCGGGTCAAGGTATAAGTCAGAGTTTTTAGCAAATATGTCGCATGAGCTCAGAACGCCTTTAAATAGCATGTTGATTTTATCACAAATGCTAGCGGAAAATGTAAATGGTAATTTAACAAATAAGCAGGTAGAACATGCATTAACGATTTATTCATCAGGACAAGATTTGCTAGATTTGATCAATGATATATTAGATTTGTCTAAGATTGAATCCGGCAAAATCGATGTGTTCCCAGAGGAAGTGTTAATTAGTGACGTCAAAGCATTTGTTCAGAGACAGTTCGCACCAATTTCTACTCAAAAAGGTATAGATTTCAACATCGTAATTGAACCGAATACTCCAGCGATTCTCTTTACAGATGACCAAAGGTTAAAACAAATACTTAAAAATTTATTATCGAATGCTTTCAAATTTACTAGCGATGGCAAAGTAGAGCTTCATTTTAAAAAAGGGAAGGAAGCAGATGGGGTAAAAGTTGCCTTTTCGGTTTGTGATACAGGGATTGGAATTGATCCCAATAAGCAGCAAAGCATATTTGAGGCGTTCTATCAAGAGGATGGTACGATTACTCGTAAATATGGCGGTACAGGACTCGGATTATCAATAAGCAGAGAGCTTTCAGAGTTGTTAGGTGGTTATATTGAAGTAGAAAGCACAGAAGGTGAAGGTAGTATTTTTACTTTGTACCTACCTGATTATCACCAACAACCTGAGCTGAATGAAACGATTATTGATGAAGTGGCAGGGACAATCGAGGAAGAGACCGTCATAGTAGATGAAGCTATTGAGGAATCAGATGATATGCTTACGGTGGAAAAGGAACAGGGACAGGATATGACAAAAGAACAGTTACAAAATAAAACGGTTCTTATTGTTGACGATGATATGCGGAATGTTTTTTCGCTCACTGCAGCTTTAGAAATGCACAATATGAATGTCATTTTTGCTGAAAATGGAATTGACGCTATCGAGGCCTTGTCAGAATATGAGGAAGTTGATATCGTCTTAATGGATATCATGATGCCTGAGATGAATGGATATGAAGCGATGCAAGAGATTCGTAAAAATGAAAAATGGTCCCAGTTGCCTATTTTAGCATTAACTGCAAAAGCAATGAAGAATGACCGAGATAAATGCATTAAAGCAGGGGCTTCAGATTATATTAGCAAACCTGTAAACATGGAACAACTTCTTTCGCTAATGAAGGTTTGGCTCCATAAGTAGTTTAGAAGAGATGGTGAGTGCCGATGATTGATTCGTCTTTAATCCAAACTCATGAGGAACGACTGAATGAGATAGAGAGAACAGAAATTGAATTATTACTTGAAGGAATTTATCAAACGTACGGATATGATTTTCGAAATTATGCCTATTCATCTATTAAAAGAAGGATATGGTACCGTGCTAAAATTGAGGATGTTAAGACCATTTCAGAATTTCAGGCAAAAGTGTTGTATCAACCTGAATTGATGAAACAATTGTTACGTGATTTCTCTATTAATGTAACAGAAATGTTTCGGGATCCAAGTTTCTTTAAAACATTTCGTACAGAAATTGTACCGGTTTTACGAAACTTACCTTATATTCGTATTTGGCATGCAGGTTGTTCATCAGGAGAAGAAGTATATTCTATGGCTATTGTTTTGTTTGAAGAAGGGCTTCTTGAAAAAACAAAGATTTATGCTACCGATATGGATGAGGAAATTATTGAGAAGGCAAAGCTTGGCAAGGTATCACTTGAACACATGAAGTTATACACGAAGAATTACCATCAAGCAGGAGGAAAGAAGGAATTCTCGGAATACTATTCTGTGTGTGATAATGAGGTAGTGTTTCATTCTTTCCTTATTGAAAATATTGTCTTTGCTCACCATAATCTAGTAACTGATTATTCCTTTAATGAGTTTCACATGATTGTTTGTAGAAACGTACTTATTTATTTTAATAAGAAACTAACTAATCGAGTGTATTCTCTCTTTTATGATAGTTTAAGTGAAAATGGTTATTTAGGTCTTGGCTCTAAAGAGTCGATTAGCATGTACCGTTCAGCAGAATTATACGAAGAAGTAAATTCTGCTGAGAAAATATATATTAAAAAATCAGAAGTAAATTAGAGAGGTAACGTTATGTCTGCTCACGAAAAGGTTGCAATACTAATGGTTGATGATCGACTAGAAAACCTCATGGCTTTAGAGGCTGTGTTAGACTCTAAACACTATTTATTAGTAAGCGCAAAGTCAGGGGAAGAAGCTTTAAAGAAAGTATTACAATATGATTTTGCGGTAATTCTATTAGACGTTCAAATGCCAGGTTTAAATGGATTTGAGACGGCAGAAATCATTAAACAAAGAAAAAGTTCATGCCATATTCCGATCATATTTATAACCGCATTAAGTAAAGCGAATGAACATGTTTCAACGGGTTACTTAACCGGAGCTATTGATTACATATTCAAACCATTTAATCCGATTATTCTGCGAAGCAAAGTCGAAGCATTTGTGCAAATTTTTCGAAAACAACAAGAAATTGAGGAAAAGAATTCTCAATTAGAAAAACAGTCTGCAGAATTGCAAGAAAAGCAAAATAACCTTGAAAATATTGTTATTGAAAAAACAAAGGAATTGCTAAAAGCGAATGAGGAACTTAAGGTGTCTCACGAACGATTCCAAAAGATATTTCAACTTAGTCCTAATTTAATGGCCATTCGTTCATTAGCTGATCAACGATATGTTGATGTAAATCAAAGTTGGATTCAGTTTTCTGGGTATCACTTCGAGGAGCTTGCTGCATTAACTAATGACGTACTAGCCATTCATTCGGATACTAGGGAGCAAAATGTTACGGGGACAAGCCCGAAAGATTTACAAGTAGGTATATATAATAAAGAAATTACATATGTGACAAAACAGGGAGCAAGGCGAGAAGGATTGCTTTCAACAGAAACAGCAACAATCAATGGTGAGCCTTGTATCATCAGCACTATTACAGATATAACAGAACTGGTCGATTTAGAAAAAGAGGTTTCCCGCTTAGATCGATTAAATCTAGTAGGAGAAATGGCAGCAGGAATTGCTCATGAAATACGTAATCCGATGACGACCGTACTAGGTTTTCTTCAGTTAGCCAAAAATCAGAGTCATCATCCACAGCCAGAGGAATACATTAATTTGATGATTGATGAGCTGCACCGGGCAAACGGAATCATTACAGAGTTTCTGACGTTAGCAAAAGATAAAGCAAATAATCGAAAGAAAAAAGACTTAAATGAAATTGTAAAGACATTGCATCCTTTACTAAGAGCAGAAGCACTGATGAATAACAAAGTGGTTTTATTAGAACTAACAGAATGTCCATTGCTTTATTTAGATGAAAAAGAAATTAGACAGTTAATTTTAAATATAGGGTTAAATGGTTTAGAGGCAATGGAAGCAAACGGGACATTGACATTAAAGACATACATAAGTAATGAAAACGTTATTCTAGAAATTGCAGACACTGGTCCTGGAATTAAGAAGGAGGTATTGGAAAATATCGGTACACCTTTTTTTACGACAAAAGATGAAGGGACAGGACTAGGCTTAGCTATTTGTTATAGTATTGCCTCACGTCATTGTGCCAATATAGACGTGAAAACAAGTGAAAAAGGAACTTCTTTTATTATTTCTTTTCAGCAGACATCAATAGAGACACCGCAAGTTACAAATAGACTTTCTTAAAAAATCAAAATTTACGTTTACATAAAGTGCAAACAGGGTATGGGAATATAAAACACCATTGCAGGAGGTATGTGCTAATGAATGGAGATGTTAAATATCCAAGTTTAAGGCGCTCTGTTGAAAAAAACTTAACTAGAAAAACAGATGAAAAAGAAAGACGCTTCATGAAATGGTTGATAAATAAAGCAAATAATAGCAAGATGAATAAAGGAACATTGTAAAAATGAAAGATTCGATTGGTTGCATACAGGTCCCAATTTTTCTCATTATATTTTATCATCGTTGACAAATACTAACGGAGAAGGAGGGGGTTATGTTGGCTAATCAGAAGGATAAAAATTCAGTAAAGTCATCAGGTGACGTCGCAGAGAATTCATATCAACCTTCCGATTATAAAAGTACAGAGGAAGTTGAACAAGGATTAGCGGCAACGCATGAGCAAGTAAGTGATGCTTATGTTGAAGGCACGATTGATGGTCAAATTGATAATTATGAGGGACAAGATTTAGATCTTTCAAAAGAGGGTTATCAAAAAGATGTGTTTAAAGAAAAGTAAATAATAAAGCTGGAGGTGTCTTAGAGGTGGAACCTAGACACCTCCTTTTTACATTGCAGTCCCACATGCACCTGATACTGGTTTTAGGTTTTGCTAGACATGATTTTTTTTAGATGAAGATAGGGTGCCTAAAAAGAAAGTATCTTCACCGGCACCCAAAACATAAAAAGAAAATTATTTAAATAATTTTCTTATCGCTTTTCCAGAAGTGCGTCCAACTACACGTCTTCCTATTCTCTTTCCAACCTTGCCTTTTCTAACGGCATCAATATCATTCCAAATTCTGAGCATTTTATAGATCGATGATTTTAAGCTCATATAAATCTACTCCTTTTGTGAATGTATTTATAAGTGTACCACATAAG
Organism: Halalkalibacter flavus; assembly: GCF_036663575.1. NCBI lineage: Bacteria > Bacillati > Bacillota > Bacilli > Caryophanales > Bacillaceae > Halalkalibacter > Halalkalibacter flavus. The sequence continues at coordinate 18,011 of NZ_JAWRVK010000007.1, read as the reverse complement.
GGACTGAATATTTGTACGCCTTACAGAAGCAACAATCGTTAAATCTGATTAGTTGGTTTGTATAACAATTGTAGTTTGTGTAAAAGTAAAGATGAGACGATAAATGGGAGGGATTAGATTATATGTTTAAAAAGTCAAAACCATCCACGTCAAGTTATATCGTAAGTTCAATTGTTGGTGGTGCTATAGGAGCAGCAGGAGTTATGTTCATGAGTAGTGAACGTGGGCGAGAGCTTCGAAAAGAAATGAGTAATCAATTGAATCAACCTTTATCGGAAACTTTAGTGGAAATGGGCAAAGAGTGGGCAAATTTTGGTGATGTTGTAGATGCAAGAACAGCTGCTACAGAAAAGAAGGAATAAGATAATATTAAGTTATTTTAGATAGTGTTTCACAATTGGGGTTGTATCAAAAGGTCAAACGCAAGGGCCTTTGATACACCTTGCTTTTAATTTTTTTGAAAATACAGAAAAGTAAGAGTGTATTACAATGGTGTTTTCTATACCATTTTGACCTACCTATGATAAAATACTATGTGCAAAGGTGGGATTTTAATGGAGATCGATAATTGGAAATGGAATGCTTTTGTCCATTCATTAAATCGTTTAGAATGGACAGATATTGGGATAGCAATTGCTATATTTTCAGTGTTTTTGTTATTTAGAAAATTATTTACAAAATATATTTTCAAACTTATTCTAATGATGCTAAAGAAAACGCCAACTGAGTTCTTTTCAAATCTCCTTATCTCGTTTGAAAAGCCGATTCGGGCATTATGGATTGTAATAGGTACATATTTAGCCCTTGTGTATTTGCCCTTTCATTTTACAACAATTGAATTTGTCGAACATCTATATCGTTCGATCATTATTATGATAATTGGTTGGGGACTGTTCAATTATACATCTGAATACTCAATGGCAATTATTAAACTTGCCCGTAATATTGACTTAGATGAGCAAAGTATGTTTGTTCCTTTTGTATCTAAAATTTTGCGCTTTGCTGTCATTGCTTTAGTTATCGTTGTTGTTGCAAGTGAGTGGGGATATGAAATTAGTGGTTTTATAGCTGGATTGGGTCTTGGTGGACTAGCTTTTGCTTTAGCTGCTCAAGATACAATAGGGAACTTTTTCGGTGGAGTTATTATTATCACTGAGAAGCCATTTTCTAAAGGAGATTGGATTCAAACCCCTTCGGTTGAAGGGACAGTCCAAGATATTAGCTTCAGAAGTACACAAATTCGGACGTTCTCTGATTCAATTGTTACCATTCCGAATTCTACTTTAGCAAATGAACCTATAACGAACTGGTCAGAGATGGGGAAGCGACGGATTGCGTTTACAGTTGGTGTAACGTACTCAACTCCAAAAGAGAAGCTTCAAACTTGCGCGAGACGAATTGAATCCTTTCTAAGATCGCATGATGAAATTGACCAAGATTTAATTATGGTTCGGTTTAACGAATTTAGTAGTTCTAGTTTGGATATTTATATTTACTTTTTTACCAAGACAATTGTATGGGTTGAATGGTTTAGAATTAAAGAAGAAATTAATTTTGAGATTTTAAAAATATTGGATGAAGAAAATGTATCAGTTGCATTCCCAAGCAGAAGCATTTATATGGAAAAAAATCGTCAAGAAAATATTGAAGAATTGATGATGAAAGAGAGCTCAAGCAAAAGCTGAGCTCTCTTTTGGTATGCCTCGCCTTCCAATAAATAATTATGTTGAATTTGTCGCAAGCTAATTAAGAGAGATGGCAGTAGGAAAGGCAGGAGATAAAAAGCGTGAAGAATTTAACCATTACTTATAAGATATCGGTTGTTATTGCTCTCGTTTTTGTTATTTGGGGAGCTTTATTTCCAGAGCAGCTCGGGGACATTATGGGTATTGCGCAAGATTTTTTCTTAAGTGCATTTGGCTGGTTTTATAACTTAGCGGCTACATTCTTTTTGATTTTTTCACTAATTTTAATCTTTAGTAAATACGGAAAGATCAAGCTTGGAAAAGATACAGATAAACCAGATTTCAATAGAGCAACTTGGTTTGCGATGTTATTTAGTGCGGGTATGGGGATTGGTCTTTTATTTTATGGAGTGTCTGAGCCTGTTTCCCATTATGCTGCTCCTCCCACTGGTGAAGGAAGTACAGAAGCATCGGCTCTTCTTGCTCTTAGATATACGTATTTGCATTGGGGCTTTCATGCTTGGGCTATCTATGCTGTTGTGGCCTTAGCGCTTGCTTATTTTAAATTTCGTAAAGGTGCACCTGGTTTAATGAGCTCAACATTGCATCCTGTTTTTGGAGATCGTGTTAATGGTCCGCTTGGATACACGATCGATATAATTGCCGTATTTGCTACGATCTTTGGTGTGTGTGCTTCACTTGGGCTAGGAGCTCAACAAATTAATGCCGGATTAGGATATTTGGTAGGAATCCCTGTTAACTTTACGGTACAACTAATCATTATATTGATCATTACTGTATTATTTATCCTTTCTGCGAGTACGGGAATCAAGCGTGGAATCAAATATTTAAGTAATACGAACATGGTTTTAGCTACACTATTGTTAATTGCAATGGTAATCTTAGGACCTACATTGTTTTTGTTTAATTTATTTACACATACATTAGGTGAATACATTCAAAATTTGCCTCAAATGGGTTTGCGAATCTTTCCGTTTGATGAGGAGAGAGCTGAATGGACACAAGGTTGGACAATCTTTTACTGGGCATGGTGGATTTCATGGTCCCCATTTGTGGGAATGTTTATTGCTAGGGTATCAAAAGGACGTACGATTAGAGAATTTACAATCGCTGTGCTAGTCGTCCCGACTCTTGTCTGCGCATTCTGGTTTTGCGTGTTTGGTGGAACCGGGATAAACTTGGACTTATTACAGGGAATTGATGTAGCTGGACAAAGTTTAGAAACGGGTCTATTTTTTGTTTATGATCATCTCCCTTTAGGTAGTGTCTTATCAGTTATTACGGTTTTGCTGATTACAACGTTTTTCATTACTTCTGCAGATTCAGCGACATTTGTTTTAGGAATGCAAACGACGGAAGGAGATATGGACCCATCTAATTTTATAAAGATTTCTTGGGGCTTAATCCTGTCTGCCTCTGCTATAGTGTTAATGGCATCTGGTGGCTTGCAAGCACTTCAAACAGCGATTATAGTTAGTGCTTTCCCATTAACCATCGTTCTGTTAGTTATGAGTGTTGGTATTTTTAAAATTTTTAAAACCGAAGTTAGGGGCTTTAAGAAAGCGAGGAAAGAACGGTAACAGAGAGTTGGATGACTAGCCATCTTGTATATCATACAGGAAGGTTGTGTCATCTTTTTTTATGTTGTCATGATGAGTTATAAATTACATATAATGATAAGGTTAATTTTCTTCATGTTCGTCAAAGCTTTTATTATTCGGATTTATTAAGAGGTGAGCGATTTGAAGAGTGTATTATCTATCATTTTAGTGTTGTTATTAGTAGGGTGCGGACAAGTTTCGGGTGAATATTTAACTGAAAAAAATCAGGATCAGTTCTCTTTACCCGTCATGAGTAGTAATGATTCATTTCTTTCTTTTAAGTGGATAGAGCAAGGGTATAATGGTATTTTCTCACCTATTCAGGCTAATATAGAGCATAGCATGGATAAGGTGATGGAACGATTAGGTGAACCTAGAGCGCAAGGACATCATGAAGGAGGTGTTTATTGGGAATATGAGCAAGCAACCTATTTTTTCGACCCACATACGAACAAAGGTGTGGCTATTGCAATAAATGTTGAAGAACATCAACTTACAAGTGAGGAAATGAGAAAACAGCTAGGCACCCCTGATCAAAGTGAGTTGAATGAAATGCATGGGTATTGGATGTTTGTATATAAATTAAAGAATTATGAATTAGTTTTTGAAGCAAAATCAGAAAAAGACATTTTAACATATGCTTGGCTAAGAAAAGCAAACAAACACTAAAGAAAAAAGTGTTCGTTTAGCGAAGGAGTTCCAAGGTCCAAAAGAGACCAAATTGGAGCTCCTTTGTTATTGGGCATAGAAAATTCAGAAAAAAAGAAAAAAATGGTTGCAGAAACAATATCTCTGTTATATGATAATACCGTAATATAAATACTGTATTAATACAGTTCGAGAAGAAGAGGGGGAGAAAATTAGTGAGGCAGAAAACGAAGCAAGAGTTACAAGTGGTTGGTCTAGTAGACCAAAGTTGTCATGAAATTTTAACGACCGAGGCTTTAGCATTTGTTGAAGGGCTATGCAGAACATTCAACGGGCGACGTGAGAAACTTTTACATCGGAGGCAAGTGCGACAAGAGGAATTGGATCAAGGAATTTTGCCCACGTTTCTAGACTCTACTAAGCATATTAGAGAAAGTGAATGGACGATTGCTCCACTTCCAAAAGATTTACAAGATCGTCGGGTTGAGATTACGGGTCCAGTTGAACGTAAAATGGTTATTAATGCATTAAATTCAGGTGCGCATGTTTTTATGGCTGATTTTGAAGACGCTAATGCCCCAACTTGGGAAAATACAATACAAGGGCAAGTGAATCTCCGTGATGCAATTAGAAGAACGATTTATTATGAAAATACGAAAACAGGTAAAAGCTATCAGTTAAATGAGAATACCGCAACCTTGGTTGTAAGACCGCGCGGCTGGCATCTAGAAGAAAAACATCTATTATTAGATGGTCAGCCAGTTTCTGCAAGCCTTGTTGATTTTGGTTTATATATGTTTCACAATGCTAAGGAGTTAATAAGTAGAGGGACTGGACCTTATTTTTATTTACCCAAAATGGAAAGTCACCTTGAAGCTAGGTTATGGAATGATGTGTTTATCTACGCTCAAAAGCAATTAGCTATTCCAAAAGGGACGATTAAAGCAACTGTCTTAATTGAAACGATCTTAGCGTCTTTCGAAATGGACGAAATATTATTTGAATTAAAAGATCATTCAGCAGGATTAAATTGTGGACGTTGGGATTATATATTTAGCTATTTAAAGCGTTTTAGAAATCATCCTGATGTAGTACTTCCAGATCGTAGTCAAGTAACAATGACGACTCCATTTATGAGAGCATATTCGCTTTTAACGATTAAAACTTGTCACAAGAGAGAAGCGCCGGCTATTGGAGGGATGGCTGCGCAAATTCCTGTAAAAAATGATGAAGAAAAAAATAGAGAAGCGTTTGAAAAGGTGCGCATAGATAAAGAGAGAGAGGTACGTGATGGGCATGATGGTACATGGGTAGCACATCCAGCTCTTGTACCAGTAGCAAAAGAAGTGTTCAATCACTATATGCCAACACCTAACCAAATTGATAAAAAGAGAGAAGATGTAAAAGTTAGTTCAATGGAATTAATTGAAGTACCTAGTGGGTCAATAACAGAAGAAGGTCTTCGTATGAACATTAGTGTAGGAATTCAATATATCGAATCTTGGTTGAATGGGAATGGTGCGGTTCCAATTCGAAATTTAATGGAGGATGCAGCAACAGCCGAAATTTCCCGTGCACAAGTATGGCAGTGGATTAGACATCCAAAAGGGGTACTTGATAATGGATCCGATATCACTTTAGAACTTGTTAAATGTATTCAAGAGGAGGAGTTAGAAATATTACGTGTTGAACTAGGAGAAGAGAGGTGGGAGCGGGGAAGATTTGACGAAGCTGCAAATTTATTTACTAAGTTAATTGAAAATGATGAATTTGAAGAGTTTTTAACGCTGCCTGGTTATCAACTACTAAACAAATAATAAAAATAAAGATAGGGAGAGATGGAAATGAGTATGCATATGGAATCTAGACAAATGGAAGTAAGACAGTTGGAGAAAAAATGGGGAGAAGATCTAAGATGGAATGGGATTGAAAGACCTTATTCAGCTGAAGATGTTGTTCGTTTAAGGGGCTCTGTTCAAGTTGAGCATACACTTGCTAGAAGAGGTGCTGAGAAGCTATGGAAGTTATTAAAGGAAGAGGATTACGTGAACGCCCTAGGTGCACTAACTGGTAATCAAGCTGTTCAACAAGTAAAGGCAGGTTTAAAAGCTATCTATTTAAGTGGGTGGCAGGTAGCTGCTGATGCGAATCTTGCTGGACAAATGTATCCAGATCAAAGTCTATACCCAGCTAATAGTGTTCCAAGTGTTGTGAAGCGGATCAATCAAGCATTGCAGCGGGCTGATCAAATTCAACACATGGAGGGGAAAGGAAATATTGATTATTTTGCTCCAATTGTAGCAGACGCAGAAGCTGGCTTTGGTGGGCAACTGAATGTATTTGAATTAATGAAAGGGATGATTGAAGCAGGAGCAGCAGGAGTTCACTTTGAAGATCAACTCGCCTCAGAAAAAAAATGTGGTCATCTTGGAGGGAAAGTCCTTATTCCAACACAGACAGCTATTCGTAATTTAACAGCAGCACGACTTGCGGCTGATGTAAGTGGAGTGCCAACGATTATTGTTGCTAGGACGGATGCAGATGCAGCTGATTTAATCACTAGTGATATTGATCCAGCTGATCAACGATTTATTACGGGGGAACGTACACCTGAAGGATTTTATCGAACAAATGCAGGAATTGATCAAGCAATTGCAAGAGGTCTTGCTTATGCCCCGTATGCTGATTTAATTTGGTGCGAAACATCAAAACCGTCGTTAGAAGAAGCGAAACAGTTTGCAGATGCTATTCATGCACAATTTCCTGGTAAAATGCTTGCTTACAATTGTTCGCCTTCATTTAATTGGGAAGCAAATCTAGATAAAGAAACGATTGAAACGTATCAAGTTGAGTTAGGAAAAATGGGTTATAAATTTCAATTTGTAACACTTGCAGGCTTCCATGCACTTAATCATAGTATGTTTGAACTCGCTCATGGATATAAAAAGCGTGGTATGGGTGCTTACTCTGAATTGCAACAAGCAGAATTTGCGAGCGAACAAAAAGGGTATACAGCAACAAGACATCAGCGCGAAGTAGGAACTGGGTATTTTGATGAAATTTCTCAAGTTGTTTCGGGAGGTACGTCATCGACGACGGCTTTAAAAGGATCGACAGAGGAAGCGCAATTCCAAAAGTAAGAGATATAAGTTAAATATAACAGACTCTGCATTTTTTTATGCAGAGTCTGTTATATTACAGGTTTTAGTTTTTATTTTTGTGTAATACAGTCAATTTATTGTCGTATTAACTCTTTCTTTGTATCTTTATTCAATTTCTTACCGGGGAAATATTTCATTTGACCTATCCATTTTAAACAACAGAGGCGTATAATTAACGATATACATAATGATAGACATGTGAGTTGGAGAGGATTCAAATGGATATTTTCATTCAAGTGGTTTTGCCTGTTTTTTTTGTATTTATAATTGGATTCATAGTACAGAAATGGAAGAAAACTGATATAAAACCGGTATCAACGGTTGCTATATTTATCATGACACCTTGTTTAGTATTTCGAACATTTTATAGTTCAGAATTAGATGTTCAATCACTATATATGGTTATTTTTTCTATTATCCTACTATTCAGTTTAATAGTCATTAATAAAATCTACGTAAAAATAATGAGATACAATCAATCAATGGAAAGTGGTTTGATCCTGTCAACTGCTTTTATGAATGCAGGAAACTACGGTGCGCCTATTATATTATTTGCTTATGGTGAAGAGGCATTTGCGTATGCCGTTATGTTTCTTGTCTTACAATCCATTGTAATGAATTGTTTCGGTGTTTATTATGCTGCTAGAGGCAAGGCTGGGTTTGGGGTTGCACTCAAAGAAGTATTTAAAATGCCGGCAACATATGCTGTGGTTATTGGCCTTTTCTTAAAAATATTTAATGTGTCTTTGCCAGACAATGTCCTTGTAACAGTTGATATCATAGCAGAAGCAGCCATTCCAACAGTGATGATTATATTAGGGATGCAATTAGCTAGAATTCAATGGGGGGGATTTGAATGGGGAAAAGTAACTTATTCTACTATTGTTAGACTGCTTATTTCTCCAGCTATTGGGTTTGGTATTACGTTATTGCTCCCTATGGATCCAACAATGGCGAAAGTGTTAATTGTTTCTTCGGCTATGCCATCAGCAGCGACAATTGTCATGTATGCTGTTCAATTTGATGCACATCCTAGACTTGTCTCTAGTGTAACGTTAGTTTCTACAATTCTCAGTGTCATAACCATTACATTGTTGTTAGTTATACTAGGATGAAAACAATGTCGAAAAACAGGCTTTTTCCATTGCTTTTTTTCGGTGAAATCTTTATCATAATGAAGAGATTGTTTTAGAAAGGTAGGAGGACGAAACATGAATATGATGGATGCAAATGAGATTATTCAATTTATCTCTAAAAGTGAAAAGAAAACTCCAGTTAAAGTACATATTAAAGGTGAGTTAGAGGGCTTAAACTTTGGAGCTGATACAAAAGCGTTTATTACAGGCTCTGTAGGGGTGCTTTTTGGTGAGTGGAGTGATATTGAGCCGGCATTAAAAGAAAATGAAGCGAAAATTGAAGACTATGTTGTTGAAAACGACCGCCGTAACTCTGCTATACCGCTTCTTGATATGAAAGGAATTCAAGCGCGCATTGAGCCTGGTGCTATCATCCGAGATCAAGTTGAGATTGGGAACAATGCGGTTATTATGATGGGTGCTAGTATTAATATCGGTTCTGTCATTGGGGAAGGAACGATGATTGATATGAACGCTGTATTAGGAGGTCGAGCAACAGTAGGAAAGAACTGTCACATTGGTGCAGGTTCTGTACTAGCTGGAGTAATCGAGCCGCCTTCTGCAAAGCCAGTAGTAGTTGAAGACGATGTAGTCGTTGGAGCGAATTGCGTCATTCTAGAAGGTGTAACTGTAGGGAAAGGTGCTGTTGTAGCTGCTGGTGCAATTGTAACTGAAGATGTTCCTCCTAATACAGTAGTAGCTGGTACACCAGCACGTGTTATTAAAGAAATTGATGAAAAGACAAAAGGAAAGACAGAAATTAAGCAAGAACTTCGTCGTTTAAATGAAGATAGATAAGTAAGTGGACAAGCAGCTTTGTTGTTAGGGATTTATCCTTTCGGCAAAGCTCTTTCCATACTTAGAGTGAAAGGGGAGTTTTTTTTGTCAAACTGGATGGAACGTGACAAAGAAGTGATGATGTCTACATATGGACGCTTACCGATTGTGATTAATCGTGGAGAGGGGAACTATCTATATGATGAAGATGGTAAGAAATATTTAGATTTATTTACAGGTTTGGCAGTTAATATATTAGGCCACTCTCATCCTGAAATTACGAAAGCTCTTACGAGTCAAGCATCTAAATTTCTTCACATATCAAATTATTTTTATAACAAACCAGCGATTACTCTTGCTGAGAAGATGCTTGCAAATTCAATTAAGGGAAAAGTATTCTTTGCGAATTCTGGGGCTGAAGCAACAGAGGCTGCATTAAAGTTTGTTCATAAGTGGTCAAAAGATCAAAAGGAAGAACGTAATGGAGTCGTTGTCCTAAAAAAGAGTTTTCACGGAAGAACCCTAGGGGCTTTAAAGTTAACGAGGCAAGAAGGAGTTTACCAAGACTTCCCTGTAACAGATACACCTGTATATGAGGTGGAGCCTCATAATGTTAATGCATTAAAAGAAATATTTGAGGTAAATAAACCAGCTGCTATAATTGTTGAACCAATCTTAGGATCTGGTGGTATTGTTACACTTGAAAAAGAATACTTACAAGAGATCTCAAGCCTTTGTAAGGAATACGGTGTTCTTTGTTGTATGGACGAAATCCAAACAGGAGTTGGTCGTACTGGAACATTTTTTGCGTACCAACATGCGGGGATTGAACCTGACGTCATTCTTTTTGCAAAAGGGATTGGCGGAGGCCTTCCGCTTGGGGGGATTATTGTTGCAGAGCGTTATGCTCACTTATTTAAACCTGGTGATCATGGCACAACCTTTGGACCATCTCCATTAAGTGCTGCATTAGGGAATGCAGTTATTGATGTATTGATGGAAAAAGGTCAGCTTGAGGAAGGAAATCGTGTTGCTTCAGAGCTACATGAATCAGTCACAAAATTACAAGAGCAGTTTCCAAGTGTAATCTCTAGTGTCCGTGGCAAAGGCATGATGCTTGGTATTGTCATGAACCTTGAGGCTTCATCAGTTAAAGAGATTCAACGTCAGTTACTTGAAGAAGGACTAATGGTGGATGTGACCCAACAAACAATCATTCGATTATTGCCACCGTTAACACTGACTAGTGAAGAGGTAGTTTTATTTATTAAGGCATTTGAAGAAAAGCTACAAAATGTATTGAAGGTGGACTCTAATGTTATCAGTTGAGCAACTCACAAAAATACGGCGTGACTTACACCGAATCCCAGAATTTGGTTACGAAGAAGTGAAAACACAACAATACCTATTAGGTCAGATTGCTCAATTCCCCCAAGAGCTGTTAACGATAAAAAAATGGAAAACAGGAATATTAGTTCATGTAAAAGGATTAGATTCTTCTAAAACTATTGGATATCGTGCAGATATTGACGGGTTGCCAATTGTTGAACAAACGTCTTATACGGATTTTCGCTCAACACATGAAGGAGCAATGCATGCATGCGGTCACGACCTACACATGACGATTGCCTTGGGGGTGTTATCGTATTTTGCACATCAACAACCAAAATATAATCAAGTGTTTATTTTTCAACCTGCTGAAGAAGGGCCAGGTGGTGCTAAGCCTATGCTCGAATCACCAGAGTTAATTGAATGGAAACCTGATAAGATTATGGCTCTTCATATTGCTCCTGAGTATCCGGTTGGTACCATCGCAATCAAGACAGGCTTGTTATTTGCAAATACGTCTGAGTTATTTATAACGTTAAAAGGAAAAGGTGGACATGCAGCATACCCTCATACTGCTAACGATATGGTCGTTGCAGCAAGTCATCTTGTAACTCAATTACAAACGATTGTATCTAGAAATGTTAATCCATTAGATGCTGGTGTTGTGACAATTGGAGTTATTAAGGGTGGGACTAAACAAAATATTATTGCTGATACGGCTGTGATTGAAGGAACGATTCGAACACGTTCAATCGAGACTATGAAGTTAATAAAAAAACGAATTGAAGATCTTACAAAAGGGATGGAGACCGGCTTTGATTGTTCCATTTCCATAGATTATGGAGCTAATTATTGTCAAGTTTATAATGAGGAAAGTGTTACAAAGGATTTTATTGAATATTTGAAAGGTCAGGAATCGGTTAACCTTGTTATATGTGATGAGGCAATGACTGGAGAAGATTTTGGTTACTTCTTAGAAGAGATTCCTGGCTTTATGTTTTGGCTCGGTGTTGATAGTAAGTATGGGCTTCATGATGCGCGACTAGAACCAAATGAGAACGCCATTGGCTTTGCGGTTCAAACAATTGTTGACTATTTAGCTAAGTAAATAAGGAAGGCTGTCTAAAAAGGTGAAAGAACGGACTTTTTAGATAGCCTCTTTTTTAAAAGTGTAAGTTTTGATATTTCATGCATAGTTACCATATTTTTGGGGAGTTTAATTATTGAAATGAATTAAATTTTTAATTAGTGGAGGTACGTAACATGCCAAAAATTGGTGTCGAGCAATCGCTTACAGCTGTACAACAAGAATTACAATCAATGGGTTATGATGTTATTCAATTAAAGCAGGAACAAGATGCACAAGGTTGTGACTGCTGTGTCATTACAGGGCAAGATCAAAATGTAATGGGTGTTCAAGATGCAGCGATTAAAGGTTCTGTTATTAATGCGCATGGAATGTCAGCACAAGAAGTATGTCAACAAGTTGAACAAAAACTAGGTCATCAACAATAATACAAAAGGAGGCTGATGTACATCAGCCTCCTTTTTGTATTATTGTTATTGTTCTTTCTTTTCAATATAGACTTGATGCGGAAATGGAATTTCAATGTTATTAGCATCAAGTGCTTCTTTTAATGCTTTCCGTAGTTTTCTTTCAACAGCCCATTGCTCCATATTTTCAGTTTTTGCAATAACTCTAATGACGACATCTGAATCCCCAAGGCCTTGAACACCAACGACATTAGGTCCTTCTTTAATCGTTTCATCTTCTGTTGCAATTTTATCGCAAGCAGCTTGTAAAACAGCCATTGCTTTATCAATGTTATCATCATATGAAATACTCATATCAACAAGAGCTCTCATGTTACCACGCGAATGATTGCTGATATTTGTTATCCCTCTATTTGGTATGTAATGCAATGTACCATCAAAGCCTCTTATCTGAACATTTCGTAAGCCAACTTCTTCAACAATGCCATCAATTCCACTAGCAGTAACATAATCTCCCACATCGATTTGTCTTTCTAAGAGTATGAAAAAGCCTGTGACAACATCACTTACTAGACCTTGTGCGCCAAAACCGATTGCTAGTCCGACGACACCGGCCCCAGCAATTAAACCAGTTGCGTCAAGTCCAAAAATACTTATAATAATCGTAATAAATACGAATATGAGTACATATGAAAATGCATTCACTGAAAGCTTCTCAAGTGTTTTTACGCGGGGGGCGGACATTCCTTTTTGCGATTCCATTTTTGAGAATCCACCTTGAATAATTCTTTTCCCAATTGAACGCGCGATCAAAAAAGCTAAGATAGCCAATACCATTTGACCGACGATTGTGACCAAACCTACAAAGAATGACCCTTCTGTAAGTTGGTTAAGCCATTGTTGCATCTAATCACTCCTGTAATTTACTAACTCTATCAAAACTATTCCCGTTCAGTTATACATTCAAACATTTTGATAGGTGAATATTAATATTAGCATAAAAAATTACTTCTCTCAGTAAAGTGAAAGAACTTTACTGAGAATGATAAGCATATTTGTCGCATTACGTGGAAAGGACTGGTATAATTTATTTTGAAATGGTCGTTTATTAGCTCCAACCATGGGTATACTACAATTGGTGCTAATGTAATAGAAGATAACATATTAATTTATATTTATTATTAATTAATATTGACTAGTGTTAAATCTTCTTTTATAATGACGGCTGTATAGAATTTATTTTTAAATTGGAGGTTTTACATATGACAGACAAGCGTATGGTAGCAAAGCAAGCACCGCGTTTTGAAATGGATGCAGTTATGCCAAACAAAGAATTTGCAAAGGTTAGCCTTGAAGAAAACATGAAAAACGATAAGTGGACAGTTCTTTATTTCTACCCAATGGACTTCACTTTCGTTTGTCCAACTGAAATAACTTCTTTAAGTGATCGTTACGATGAGTTCGAAGACTTAGATGCAGAAGTGATCGGAGTATCAACTGACACAGTTCACACTCATAAAGCATGGATCAACACAGCTCGTGATGAAAATGGTCTTGGTGAGTTAAAATATCCACTTGCTGCAGATACAAATCACGTTGTTTCTCGTGAGTATGGAGTTCTTATTGAAGAAGAGGGTGTAGCTCTTCGTGGACTATTCATCATCAGCCCTGAAGGTGAGTTAATGTACTCTGTTGTTAACCATAACAACATTGGCCGTGATGTAGACGAAACACTTCGTGTACTTCAAGCCCTACAAACTGGTGGCCTTTGCCCTGCAAACTGGAAGCCAGGTCAAGAAACTCTTAATGTGTAAGAAGAGATATTTTCAAGAGGTCTAGCAGTCATGTTGAAGGCACTGAAAAGGTACAAATCAACCTTTTTCAGTGCCCTCCAGTCATGTTAGGCTTTTTTTTATCCCATATGTTGCAAAAAAAAGGAGGTTTTATTATGGCGTTAAAGTTAAGATCTCAGATGCCGGAGCTACAAGGAGCTTCAGCTTGGTTGAATGGTGAAGTGACGAAAGATGAATTAGTAGGTAATAAGCCAACGCTTTTTCACTTCTGGTCAATTAGTTGCGGTTTATGTAAAGAAGCGATGCCAAACGTAAATGAGTTTCGTGATTTGTATAGAGATCAGTTAAATGTAATTGCTGTCCATATGCCTCGTTCTGAGAAGGATTTAAATTTAGAAGAAATTAAAAAGGTAGCAGAAGAACATGGCATTACTCAACCAATTTTCGTAGATAATGAGCACAAACTTACAGATGCATTCGAAAACGAATATGTTCCTGCATATTATGTATTTGATGAAGAAGGCCAACTTCGCCATTTTCAAGCAGGTGGAGGCGGCATGAAAATGCTGACAAAGCGAGTAAATCGTGTATTAGGTATAAAAGAATAAAGATCAAGGTTCTCGAGGTGTTTAACGGGCTAGTGCTCGTTAAACACCTTCTTTTTTGTTTCATCTACATCACTTTGGTTCATTTCTTCATATATATACAACGAGGTGATTTCATGAACATAATTGATAAGCGAAATGCACTTGCGTCTAATCGTTCAAGATCATATCGGAGAAGAGCAAGAAGTGCGATTCGAAACATTGCTATCCATCATAGTGCGACAACTTCTGGCAGTGCAGAAGCTTTTGCCCGCTATCATGTAAACGAATTAGGTTGGCCAGGAATAGGCTATCATTATGTTGTTGATAGAGATGGTTCAATTAGTCGTTGTCATGACTTAGAAGTTGTAAGTTATCACGTCGGAAATAGCAATAGCCATGCAGTAGGAATTTGCATGGTAGGAGATTTTAGAAACCAATCGTTACCTGATGTCCAAAGACGAGCGACATTAAATTTAACTAGGTATTTAATGGATGAATTGAATATTCCCGTTGATAATGTTTGGGGGCATATTGAATTTCCAGGATATTCATGGAAGCCTTGTCCATCTATTAGTATGCAATGCTTCAGAAATTGGTTGCGTGAAGAAGGTGCTACCCTATCAAGTAGACCTGCACAGTCGCCTACGTATGTTGCTGGGGTTAGACAGCGTTCTATTCTTTCTCGTGGTGACCAAGGTGATGATATTCGAGCGCTTCAAGAACGATTGGAAGAGCTTGGATTTCATCCAGGACCAATTGATGGGATTTTCGGACGACAAACAGCAGATGCAGTAATGAGGTTTCAAAGAACAGCTTCAATTACAGTTGATGGAATTGTGGGACCACAAACTCGGGTTGCTCTTCGTGATTTTGAATCTACGAATAAGCCACCTGAACATGCTTCTCCAACAGATGAACCGGATGAGCGTGAAGAAATGTATCGTAGTGAAACAAGGAGAATGCTCCGATTTATTCAACCGATGATGAGAGGGAGAGATGTCCAAGAGGTTCAACAAAAAGTTGGAGCTACTGTTGATGGAATCTTTGGACCAGAAACGGAAGAAAGGGTTAGGCAATTTCAACGTAGTGAAAGAATTACAGTTGATGGAATCGTAGGGCCTCAAACTTGGCGTGCCCTAGACCGTGTTGAACAATCCTATGGAGTAAGTTACCAACGCCTCTTATCTGTTCAAACACCATTTTTACGAGGGTCTGATGTGAAACAAGTACAGGAGGCGCTAGGAATTACAACTGATGGAATATATGGTCCGATGACAGCACAGGCCGTTCGGAGCTTTCAAAGGAGAGAAGCGATAACGGTCGATGGGATTGTAGGCCCACAGACGTGGCGAAGATTATTTGGTTAATTCCTTCAGAGAGAATGGCTATTTGCTGTTCTCTTTTTTCGTGAACATCTAATGTGGTTTCGCTTTTAAAACTATTTTCCTCTGGCCGAATTGAATAGGACATGTCTTGAAGTCTCATAGTAAGAAGAGTGAATTTCTTACAAGGAGGATATATATGAGACGTCGTTTTTTTATTGGCTTAACTATTGCCGCAGTTTTTGTTGTTGTATACATGGGACTGAATTATTTCGAACCAGGTTATGCAGTCAATCCTTCTGGTGAACTCTCATTGAATCATCCAATTGAGCATGAAATGAACGATGTGTATGGTTATGATGTTTGGGGAGTGTCTGTGTCAACGGATGAAGCAAATAAACTATTAAGCTCCAACGAAGGTAGAAATATGCTTTCGTTACATAATGGTGCAGTCAGAGTAGATGAAGAGTTTGTTCAGGAAGGTCGTGATTTATTTTACGAAGAAACGTTTAATAATGAAGAATTTATAACGGATGTATTAGGAATATTGGATGGACCGTTATCTGTGATTAATATTGGGAAAGCAGTCCTAAAAGCGAGAGGAGAAGGGACGGATAATTTAATAGTAGAACTAGCTGAAGATGCTGTAATTGGAGGTCAAACATTTAAAAAAGGTCAAATGATTGAAACGGGTTTAGATGTGCCTAAAGGAGCTTTTGGACCGCTTGGGATGCCGATTAAATTTAGTGAAGGTCGTTTAAAAGCGGGGATTTCTTGTGCGGCTTGTCATGCAACTGTAGACCGTGATACAGGAAAGGTTATCGAAGGGGCTCCAAATGCAGATTTTAACGCAGGGTTACTGATGGCGCTTGCTACAAATTCTACAGCCTACTTTACAAATACAGATGTGGATGCAGAAAAGATCAAGTCTTTTATTAATCATCAAGATTGGATGAAGGAGAAAGAGTTAGGGCAGGAAAACTATGTTGCTTTGCCAGATGCCGAGAAATTAGAAGATGAAGTGGACAAGGCGTTGTTGACATGGCCAAGAGGGAATTTTGATTCAACAATGGACTTAGAAAATAATCCATCACAGATACCTGATTCATTTACATTAGGAGATCATCCATATGGTTGGAATGGCTTTGCTTCTATTGGTCCATTTAAAGGGTTAACGGCACTAAATAATAATGTTCATGCTCAAAACTCAGACCTCTTAGCTCAAGCAGATCAAAGCGACGAGTTATTTGATGTCGAGAAAGAACGTTATATTGGGGTCCTCCTGCAAAATGCTCCAAATTCAAACTATCGTTATCATAACTCTTTAGAAGAAAAACCTAGTGATTTACTAGCAAGAGTCGATCATAATAGAACGGTTTATGGTTTTAATGACATGATACGGCCGCCGACCTATCCAAATATTTCTCTTTTCACCCCGAATGGCACAGTAATAGGTTCAGAAGGGCATACAGTCTTAGAGGAGTTAAATGCTATTTCTGCCTATCAAAATGCATTAAAGCCGCCATCGGATTTACCAACGTATACGGTAACGGAAGCATCTGGTAGAGAAGTGTTTGATCGTGCAGGTTGTATAAGTTGTCATGCAGGAACTGCGCGTACTAATAATCGAATCATTCCAAATAATGTCGTCGGAGCAGAACCTTCACGTGCCAAAGCATTTAAAGATTCAGTCAAATTACTAAAAGAACCATGGTTTTACCCGTTAGATACGCCAATTCCGATACCGGAAGATGCAGAAAGAGTGAAAATCCCAACAAATCACCTAGATATGGATCAGGTAAAATTGACGCTTGCTCAGGGAAATGAAGGTGGATATAAGGTGAAAAGTTTAGTTGGGCTAAAGTTTTCTCCACCATATTTACATGATGGAGGTGTAGCTGTTGGCAAGGACAAAGTGTCACAATTAGGTATTCCTGGTACGTTAGAAAAAGGGGTAATGCCAGATGCGTATAACAGCTTATTAGCGCTTGTCGATCGCGAATTACGTGAAAAAGTAGTTGAAGTCAACAAAGCGTCAAAACGTTTGCAGGATGCTCATTCAACTGGTGAAGGGCACAAGCATTGGGTAGATGCACAAAATGGCTTTTCAGTTGAAGAACAGGATGCGCTAATTCAGTATTTATTGTCGATTGATTTAGAAAAAGAAAAACAAGCAGAGAAGGAGTAGGGGGATACTCGAAATAATAGTGTCGCTATAAACTGTTTTTAGTAATTTAAGCAGCGGATTTCTCCTTTCGTTAAATATAGCGAAAGGAGCTCCTTCCTGATTTAGGGGATAGTCTTCTCCTTCTACCTTAAACAGTATGAAATTGATAGTGATTTCATGCAAGAAAAAGCGGATGACTAATTAGTCATCCGCTCAGATTGTCGAGAAACCCCACTTTTTTAAAGTGGGGTTTCTATTTTGACTTTATTTCATTCTCTAAGATTTAAGAA